>JBAYNP010000079.1:0-4196 GCA_041678785.1 Patescibacteria group bacterium
ACAATGATCATTGTCGCTTTCAAAAATGATAATTGTTTAACTAGATTTGCTTTATAGAAATCCGTTAATCGTGTTTGAAAGCGCGATTGGCCAATCGCGCTTTCAAACACGCACCACATAATTAAAAAATGATCCTTACCCCCTGGAAAAATTTTTAAAATCCATTATAATATATTTTTCATTTTAATCTAAAATCTATATGGCAAAATTTATTTGTTTGTACGGCTTACCAGCCTGTGGCAAAACCACTCAAGCCGAATTATTATCCAAAGAATTGGGCATGACTCAATTTGGAATGGGCGATCGTCTGCGTGCCGAAGTTGAATCTGGCTCAGAATTAGGACAAAGAATTAAAACCTATGTCGATCAAGGCACCTTAATTCCTGATGAGATGATGCATGAAATTATTAATAATGTCAGTGCCGAAGCTAATCCTAATGGAATAATTTTCGACGGCTTCCCACGCAAAGTTTCTCAAGCCGAAATGCTTGATAAAATAGCTAATCAACTTGGCACGCCAATCAAAGCTTTCTTTTATATTAAAGTCGGCGCGCAAGAGGTTGTCAAAAGAATCGGTTTGCGAGCTGAAACTGGCGACCGCGAAGATGACAAAGATCCCGCCATCGTTCAGACTAGAATCGATGTTTTTGTCAAAGAATCCGAGCCGTTGATGGCTTACTATCGCCAACAAGGCAAATTGATTGAAATTGATGGTGAACAGACGATTGAACAAGTTTTTGAGGAGATAAAGAAGTTTTTGTAATAATAAAAACTTAAAATATTGATAGTTAAACCTGAAAGCGACAATAATTATTGTCGCTTTCAGGTTTAAGGCAACATTGCCCATATATCAATTTTAACTTCAAACAACCCCGCCTCTTGCTTTTCTTGACAAAAGGTGTAAGATATAATAATTATAAATAATTTAAACTAATTTTATGCGTGATTTTGATCGAGGTAGCAGTTTTGGGGGTAATAAAAAGTTCGGTAGCCGAGATGGCGGTCGTAGTTTTGATCGTGGCGGAGGCAGAGGCTTCGGCGATAGAGACGAAAGACCAGAGATGCACAAAGCAATTTGCGACGAATGTGGCAAAAGTTGCGAAGTGCCTTTCAAGCCAACCAGCGGTAAACCAGTCTTGTGTAGTGATTGCTTCAGAAATAAGGGTGATCGCGGTCCTGCCAGAGATTCTGGTCGTCGAGACTTCGGTGGCCGAGATAGTGGTCGCCGAGACAGCCGAGACTCAAGAAGATCTTTTGGTGAAGACAGACCAATGTTTACTGCCGTTTGTAGTAAATGTGGCAAAAGTTGTGAGGTGCCTTTCAGACCAACTGGTGACAAACCTGTGTATTGTAGCCAATGTTTTGAAGAAATGGGTAACGCCACTCCTAGTAGCAGAAATACTACCGCTTCGACTTCAGGCATTTCCAAAGATCAATTCGAGACTTTGAACGCCAAATTAGACAAAATTATGAAATCTTTGGGTTTAGAATCCGCTCCAAAGAAAGAATTTGTCAAAGAAGTTGTTAAAGAAGTCAAAGAAGATAAGAAAGTTAAAGAAGTTAAGGTTATTGAACCAAAAAAACCAGCTTCCAAGCCTGCCAAAAAAGCTGTGGCTGTCAAAAAGCCAGTGGCTAAAAAAGTAGCCAAGAAAAAGAAAGCTTAAATATCTCTATATATCAAACCAAAAACCCTGAGCAATCAGGGTTTTTGGTTTAGTTATGTAAGGTTTTATAAAACAATGTTTGGCGGAGAGGACAGGATTTGAACCTGCGAGAGCTTTCACTCAAATGGTGTTCGAGACCATCGCCTTAAACCGCTCGGCCACCTCTCCAAATAATTTTATTTCTTTCTATTCCACGTCTGGAAACTATATTCTATCTTTTCGCCATTTTTGTCAACAAAAATCTCTTGGGTTTCTTTTTCTAGATTCCACTCGTCAAAATTTATTTCTGGAAATTTGACCTCGCCGTTATAATCTTTAAAGATTCGCGTTAATTCTAATTTGTCGGCAAACTCAAGTCCCAAGCGATAAATCGTCGCCCCACCGATAATATATATTTTGGAATTATTAATCTCAGGATCGTCGAGTTCATTTTGACAATATTCAAACGCTGATTCAAATGAATTTTTTATAATCACGCCCGAAGCTGAAAAGCTTGGATCTTTGGTCAGCACAATATTGGCTCTGCCAGGTAAAGCTCCGCCAGGTAAAGATTCAAAAGTTCGATCACCCATTAGCACTGGGTGCCCCATGGTCAAATTTTTAAAATGCAAAAAATCCGCTGGAATATGCCACGGAATTTGGTTGTCCTTGCCGATCACATTATTTTGAGCGACGGCGGCGATGATGATTATTTCTGACATATTTTTTTTTGGAATTAAACTGAGATTTCGAATTTTATTTTTGGTGCTGGATTATAGTTTTTGATTTCCGAATCCGTATATTGCCAATCAAAAATTGATTTGAAGTTTTGGGTTTCGATTTCAGGCAACTTCTGTGGTTCACGCGCTAGCTGTTCTTTGAGTCCATCGATGTGATTTTTATAAATATGGGTGTCGCCGAGAAATCCAATTAATTTGCCTTCTTTAAGTCCGGCTTCTTTGGCTAATAAGTGTAACAATAGTCCATAACCAGCGATATTAAACGGCAAACCGAGAGCAACATCGACTGAGCGCTGATTCCACATCAAGTTCAAATATTCACCAATTACTGTCACCTGAAAACCATAGTGACATGGTGGCAAAGCCATTTTGGCGATATCGAGCGGATTCCAAGCCGAGACAATCATTCGACGATCGGTCGGATTAGTCTTTAATTTTTCAACCAAATTTTTGAGCTGATCAATCCCTTGACCGCTTGGTGCTTTGTCCCAAGCAATGTAATCTGCTCCAAAGTTTCGCCATTGCCAACCATAAATCGGACCCAGCTCACGCTCGAGCATCATTTTTTCTTTAGTCGCTTCATCGTGCCCATAAGCCACAACCATTGGGCTACACCATTCATCCCAAATATGATTATTCCTTTCTTTGAGCCAATTTTTGTCAGTCAAACCTTTGATAAAAAATTCTAATTCTGAGGCCACCAATTTAAAAGGTACCCCTTTGGTCGTTAGCAATGGGAAACCTTCTGACATGTTGTGTTCAAACATCGCCCCTGCAATTGAAATCGCTTCCATTCCAGTTCGATTTTCCTTACTTTGACCTTCGTCCAAAATTTGCTGAACAATTTTTAAATAATTTTTCATAATATTTTTTTAGTTGCTCGTATTTTACGTTTTCATTTTTTGACTGTCAACTTTGACCCAGGCCAAGACCGCAATTATTATCCAAAAAATCACCGACAAATCATTTTTAAAATATGGATGATCGACCAGACCGTGAATTACAAAAATTAACATCGCCAAGATCACTCCCCAAACGTATTCCAAACCAATTTTTTGTTTGATCAATTTGTAGCTGTCGACAAAAAATTTAATTATCAAAGTCAAAAATAAAATCAAACCCGCCAAGCCCATCTCCGACCAGAAATTCATTATCAAATTATGTGGGTACAGAAAAATTTCAAAATAATCTGCCGTGTGATACGGCACGATTGCTTGTTGGTAGCCTGCTAAACCAGCTCCGAGTAGCCAATTATCTTTGAGCATTTGCCAACTCTCGCTCCAAATCTGCGTGCGAATAAACACTGACCAATTTTGACTTGGATCGAGACGTGATAAAAGTGCTGATTGAATATTTGGGACCGAAAAATATAAAATGACGCCAATTAAAATTATGCTCGCTGAAAGAATTCGAGTTTTTTTATTTAACAATCCAAAAATAAATAAAGCTCCTGGCACTGCCACCAAAGCACCTTCAGATTTGGCAAAAAAGATCGCTAAAAATGCCAGTGCAAAAGTTAAAATATAAAATATTTTTTGTTTATCAATTTTTGATTTAACAAAAAATATTTTCCCCAGAAGTAACCCCATGATTGGCCCGAGGTAGAGACTTAAAAAATTTGGCACCCCGAAAAATCCCGTCACACGTTGACCCTCACCCAAATACCAATATTGATAAGGCACTAGCCAGCCAGTAAATCTCTGGACGATCGCCATGACCGACATCAGAAACGCTCCCAAAAATAAACTATTTAAAATTAAATCCAAAGATTTTTTATCTCGACAAAGATTGATAATCAAAAGATAAACCAAAA
>JBAYNP010000080.1:0-4136 GCA_041678785.1 Patescibacteria group bacterium
ATAGAAATTAACATTATCTTGAGATAAACCTGTTCCATTTGAAAATATAACAGAACCAGAATTTAGACTTAATGCCGAAACATACCCCGCATCAGCATGGTTACCCCAACCATGAGCTTCGTTCCAATTTGAAACCAAGGTATCATCAATTTTTAATCCACTAGCACCATTAGATAAGGTTGTACCATCTAATTCTAAAGCAAATTGAGTCCCACTTAATTCTAGACCACTACCTGAAGCGGTGTAGGTGGTGTTGGTATCAGTATCGGTGTCGGTGTCATTAGCACAAACCCAACCAGTAGTGGCCAAATATTTTAAAACTTGGCCATCCGAACAAGCGACGTTATTTGGTTTATAGTTTAAATAAATTCCTTCTCCGCTGGTAAGTTGAGAAACATTTAAACCCGTTATAAAACCATAAGAATTATCCCAACCAGCATTACCATCAGCAATAAATCCATAAGAATTATCCCAACCAGCATTGCCATCAGTGATATAACCTAGACCTGTCCAAGGAGTGCCAGTTACATAACCCGCATCGGCATGATCTCCCCAACCATGAGCTTCGTTCCAATTTGAAACCAAGGTATCATCAATTTTTAATCCGTTAGTACCGTTAGATAAGGTTGTGCCATCTAATTCTAAAGCAAATTGAGTACCGCTTAATTCCAAGCCATTACCTGAAGCAGTGTAGGTGGTGTTGGTGTCGGTATCAGTGTCAGCACCCCAAGATAAATTGGTCCCAGAAATTTTTAAAACTTGACCATCTGTCCCTGGTGGCAAAAGAGACCAAACAGTGTCTGATTCAGAAAATAAGAGCGCACTAGCCGACATTGCATCAGATGTATAAACCGAAGTTTTAATCCCACAATCATCTTCATCTGGACCACATTCTGGTTCAAGGGTTTCGCCAGGATTATACAAAATAGCATCAACGCTTTGTGGAATAAAAAAATAAAAAAACAACAAAGTTAATAAAAAAATTATTAAATGCTTTTTCATTTTTTTCTAAAAAATTATACTTATATAATAGCACAAAATAATATTTATGACGACCAAAAGTTATCAACAAAAATATGACGACATTTTTTAAAAAAATTATTTAAATTACAAAAAAGTTGCTGATATTAAATCAGCAACTTAAAACTTCAATAACTTTAATTTTGCCCCGCCTGGCATGTCCCATTATAAAAGTCGATCGTTGGACAAGTCGAGCCATCTTTGAAGGTGCAAACCGAATCAGGTACCGCCAAAGTTTCTCCCCCCGACCAAGCACAATAATTTTGATCAATCGTATCGAAGCCAGTTGTTTTTCTGCCACCTAGAGGACAATCGCCACGCAATAAGGCCCATTCTTCACAAGCACGATTGTCTTCAAAATAGCACAGACCGTACTCTCCCCCGTCACCTCGTTTTTGAATAACTAAATTTCCACCGACTTTAGCACAATTAGTCGAGGCTGGATTAGCCAATTGAGCTGGTGGATTCGAAGCAGTTTGACTCTCACCCCACAAAGCTTGTTTATGCTTTTCGATAATTTGATCGATTGTGCCGTCGTCAATATATTTTTTCAAAAGCTCATTCACCTTCGGTAATAATTTCACAAACGGTGATTTTTTTGAAATGGTAATATAAAAATTTTCCGAGCTAACATATTCTGGCAAAATTTCAACTTGATCAGCGAGTTTATTTTTAAAAATATAATCCTGCGCCGAATACAGTGCATAGACAAAATAATCCGCTTGACCATTGGCTAGTAAATCAAAAGCATCTTTGGGTGTCCCCACGGTCTGTGGAGTTAATTTGGCTTTGATAAAATCGTCGAACTTCTGACCATAGCTATCTCCGAGCATCACCACTCCCCGTTTGCCAATCAAGTCTTCGTTTTTAGCATAAGCAAAAGTTTGACCATTTTTAACTATCAAGACCACAGGGTCGACAGTATAGGGAATCGAATAATCCATGTAGGTTTCGCGTTCAGCTGTTTTATAAGCAGCCACTAAAACGTCGACTTCGCCTGATTTGGCTTTGCTTTGAACGACATCCCAAGCGCCTTCATATTTTGAAACTGATTTGACTCCAAGTTCGGTAAAAATTTTAGCCACAATTTCTGGTCCCGCACCGACAATTTGATTGCCATCTTGATACATGATTGGTGGCCATTCAGGATGACCTGAGACAACTAGTTCTTGTGATTTGTTAAAATACCAAAAACCAAAAATAGTAATGGCGATTAAAAATGCTAAAGCGATTAAAATGCGAGTCAGTTTTTTGGTCATAGGTTTAAATTATTGATTTGTTTAATTATATCATAATCCTAAGTTTTTAAAAAAAATAAGACACTATCATCGTGCCTTATTTTTAAATTTTAAAATCACACTTTAACCCATTTTTTCATCACTTCTGCAAACTCCTCATCAGTCGCCATTTCTCCCTTGAGGATCTCGCAATCTTTGCCCTGCCAATAAGGTTGCATATTCATATTTTTTCTGGTGATTTTTTCCGCCAAATTTCGGTCATCGCCGATTTGATTTAAAAAGAATTGGACGCCACCTTCAAAAATTTCTTCGCAGGTTTTGACACTGCCATCAGCATTGACACAATAAAGACAAAACTTGGCATTTTCATCGCCACCAGCAAAATCTTCTTTTTTGATTAAAGGCATTCCGCAGGCTTCACAATGTTTTTCCATAATTTTTATAGATTAATATTTAACAAGACTTTTTATAGTTTTACTTTACAAATACCACAACTGAAATTGTGGGTATGTTTCTTGATCATTAAAATCTAAATCTTTATCATCTTCCCACACAAGTTCGGTATAATTTTCTAAATCTTCACTATACCCAAGACACATAACCTTCCACCGTGCAAATGGATTAAAACGCAAAATTATTTTTGCAATAAATGGCAAAATTTTAATCTCCATATTTTTATGTTAAGCGATAACTTCCTCGACCAGTAAATTCAAGATAGTTTTTATCTCGCAAAATTTGTAATTGCTGACGAATTTTATCTTTAATATGACAATTCTCTGGATGCTTTCTGCCCAACTCAGTTTCAAATTTATAAACTTCATCAAGTAAAAATTCTCGCCCTCGAAAAGTTTCGATGCAATTCATAATATCCAACAACCATCCTTTGGTGTTTAATTCTTTTTCTTCTCGCAAAAACAAAGTCTTTTTCCATTCGGTCAAAACTAATTCTTTTGGTTGGACAAGTTTATCTTTGATAAAAAATATCTTTCCAGATTGAGGAATGTTTTGCATCAATATATTACAACCAACCCAACCAGCTCGTTGAGCACTTTCGACCAATGGCTTTCTTTTCTCAATAATACTTGGCACAAAAAAATGTTTTGGAATAACCACAAAATTCAATATTTCAAATTTGATTGGATCATAATTAAGAAAAAAGAAATTTGGATTATTAGCACTTTTTAATCTTTCAATCATCGTGCTATATGCCCCATCAACAATCTTTTTGCCCATCGTTTCTTTTTTACTTTTCAGCTCATATTCTTCACCACATTTTGGACAATAAAAATCAGCCACTGGGCGATTATTTTCGTAATTACTAACATTGGTACCACAAGCAGGGCAAAAGATTTCATCGTCCACCCAGTTTTCTGTTAAAACTCTAATTTTTTGAGAATTATTTTTATATTTTTCGGCGAGAGTTGTGTTGAAAAATGTTTGCATGGAATTTAAATTCTTATCTATTTTACGCCATATGTCTTTTAATGTCTATAAAATAGACCTCTTTTATAAAAGATTGCCATTAAATAATTTTTGATTGTGTGATATAATATTCTTATAAGAAAATTATAATCCCATGAAATTAAAAATGTCTTACAAAATTTCCCAAACAAACGATCTGATGATCCGAACTCTCCTCAAGGGAATTTTAGAGGAAAAACATTCGAAAGATAATAAAGTCAGAATAATAGAGGAACTAGGCGTACACCACGGTAACGCTAGAATTGATATTGCGGTGGTGAACGGAATCATGCATGGATACGAAATAAAAAGCGATCTTGATACTTTGCTTAGGCTACCTGAACAAATTGAAGTTTATAATTCTGTTTTTGATAAAATGACATTAGTAGTTGGTAAAAGTCATTTATATGAGGCGAT
>JBAYNP010000081.1:0-4104 GCA_041678785.1 Patescibacteria group bacterium
GGGGCTGGCCGACCGGAAACGCGCGATGAAATTATGAGTGGAATGAGTTTTTTGAAAAAGACCAAAGTGGTCGTGGTTCAGACCGACGAGGAATATCAGATTGCGAGCGAAATTCGAGACGTTCTTTTAAAATAAAACCATCACAAGTTTTAAATTAGTGATGGTCATAATAGAAATAGAGAACGGTTATTGTTTGTTGGCAGACTCCTCCTTTTTTATTGTTATGCCGAATTTTTTAATTATTTCCTTGTCTTTGGGTTGAGCAGATCCAGATTTAATCCTTGACAAGGCTGCTTTTGCTCTTTTTTCTCTGTCGGCATGTTGACCAATAATAACCATTGTTTCTCCTTTTACTTTTACTTTTACTTTTACTTTTACTTTTACTTTTACTTTTAGACCATTTTATTTCTATAGATTATTACATAATATATTAAATATGTCAACATATAAAAAAATAACTTACCTTTGTCTAAGCTTTTTAGTTATTTTTTGTTTTAGTTTAAACCTTTCTTTAGCGGCCGAATTAACTGTTGATACCGAAGAAGCCAGTGTTGATCCAGATGCCGTCTATCTAGACTCAACACGCGTTCCTAAGCCCGTTGAACCAGCAATCAATACTTTACCTGTTGAAGATAGCGGAATTGGCAATTCTCAGCCGTTTGGTGATGGCGAGGCAGTTTTGGATGAAACAAAAACAGAGCCAGTCGTGACTGACGAAGCGGTAACAACCGAAATTCAACCGAGTGTTGAAAATAATGTAGCTGAAATAATTTTAGACCAATCTAGTCAAACCGAAAATAATCCAGCCAAGAATCCGACCGATTGGCGTCAGATTTTTATTTTTGTGTTTGGCGGGGGAATTATTTTACTGCTGGGAATTTTGTTTATTAAAGAATTGATCAAAAAATAAAATGAATAAAAAATGGATCGTTTTTCCAGAAATTGAAGAAGATTTTCGGCAACAATTTCCTGAAATAAACCCGATTGTTCTGCAGTTACTTTTTAATCGCGGATTAATCAATCAGAAAGAGATCGATGAATTTTTGTCGCCAGAATATTCGAAAAATTTGAATGATCCTTTTTTGTTTACTCAGATGGAAAAAGGCGTCAAGCGAGCTTATCAAGCCTTGAAAAAAAATGAAAAAGTTTTGGTCTATGGTGATTACGATGCTGACGGAGTAACTTCGTCGGTAATTCTTTTGGAAACCTTGAAAGAGCTGGGTTTCAAAGATGTCTCAATTCATTTGCCTGATCGTGAAACCGAAGGCTATGGTCTGAACGCAAAAACAATTGAGCGCTATGCTGGCGAAGGTGTGAATTTGATTATCACTGTCGATTGTGGCGTGAGCAATAACGCTGAAATTAGATTAGCTCACAAACTTGGAATCGATGTGATCGTGACCGATCATCATAGCCAGCCTTTGGAATTGCCAGACAAGGCGATCGCGATTATCAATCCTAAGGTGATGGCTGACAAATATCCGTTTCGCGAATTGGCGGGAGTCGGGGTGGCGTTCAAATTTTGTCAGGGATTATTGGCGCGACAGGAAAAATATCTGGGTGCCAGAAAAATTGTCGAAGGCTGGGAAAAATGGTTTCTCGATTTGGTTGCTTTGGGAACGATCGCTGATTTGATGCCGTTGATTGGTGAGAATCGAACTTTGGTCAAATATGGTCTGATGGTGTTGAACAAAACTCGACGTCTAGGACTGCAGACTTTGTTTAAACAAATTGGACTCGAAGGCAAAGATCTAAACGCGTATAACATTGGTTTTCAGATTGGTCCGCGAATCAATGCAGCTGGTCGAATGGAACACGCCGATATTGCCGTCTCTTTGCTGGTGACTGATTCTGTTGAGCACGCGAATAAAATCGCCGAAAACTTGGATAACAAAAATAAAGAACGTCGCTCGGTGATCGACAAAATTCTTCGTGAAAGCGAAAAACAAATTCTTGATTCTGGTGTTGATGCCAATTGTTTGATATTATTGGGTGACAATTGGCCAATCGGGGTGGTTGGTCTGGTGGCGGGACGACTAATGGATTCATATTATCGCCCAGTTTTGGTCATTAGTAATCGCGATGGCGAGCTAACTGGCTCTGGTCGCAGTATTGCTGAATTGAATATTGTCGAAATTTTGCAATCGTTGGAAAAATATCTGGCACATTATGGTGGACATCCGCGAGCTTGTGGATTTACACTCAAAGATGAAAATATGCTCGAAGATTTTCGTCGAGATTTTTCGAAGTGTGTCGATGGTGTTTTAAAAGATAAAATTTTACAGCCGACATTAGAAATTGATGCCGAAATAAAACTTGAACACGTTAACTGGGAACTTCAGGAAGAGATTGAAAAATTTGAGCCTTTCGGGCAAAATAATTCGACGCCGATTTTTTTGATCAAAGATTTAGAAATCGACGGCATGGCATTTCTAGGCAAAACCGAAAATCATTTGCGTCTGATGGTCAAGCAAGGCGCGATTGGTCCCAAAAAAATGCTTGGATTTTTCATGGCCAAAGATTGGGGATCAAAAATCAAAATTGGTGATCATGTCGATGCGATTGTCGAAATCTCAGTCAATCAATGGAATGGCACCCGTGAATTAGAATTTAGAATTGTGGATTTAAAAATAAATTAAAGATATGAACAAGAAAATTAAAATTTTTACTGACGGTGGAGCTCGGGGCAATCCTGGTCCAGCTGGAATCGGCGTGGCAATTTTCGATGACGCCGATCAGCTAATCGAAACGCACAAAAAATATATTGGTACAGCCACGAATAATCAAGCCGAATACCAGGCTTTGATTTTGGGTTTGGAAAAAGCTAAGGCCTTGAAAGCTGAAGAGATCGAGTGTTGTCTCGATAGTGAATTGGTGGTCAAACAAATGCGACGTGAATATAAAGTTAAAAATCAGGATTTGGCGAGTCTTTTTGTCAAAGCCTGGAATTTGTTGCCAAATTTTTCGAAAACTAAATTTACTCACGTCCGCCGTGAAAAAAATACTATTGCTGATGGATTGGTGAATGAGGCGATTGATGAAAAGTTGTCTTGAACTATGACCCGCCCGCATCGCTACGCAAGCGTAGCGAAACGTTGCGGGCGGGTTCTTCTGATTGCTATGAATACTATGATTTTAGAATCATGGTCTTTTTTTTGTTAAACAAAAATCAACACATTGATTGTGGCAATATGATGATCAAAAATCAACGCACGTAGAGACATGCCATGGCATGTCTTTTTTGTGAATGAAAATCAGTGTTTGTAGAGACGTCGATTTATCGCGTCTCAAAAACGTATTTCTATCACAAAAAGACGCGATGAATCGCGTCTCTACACCACGTTCCTGCAACATACAACGAAATCAAAATAATTAAAATCGGTCGCACGGAACGCGTAGAGACGCACGGCCGTGCGTCTCTACAACCGCGTTTAACCAAAACCAACATTTTGCTTCGTAAAACAAAATTAGTGTCATTCCGAGATAAAACCTGGCAGGTTTGTACCAATTAGATAGCAATTAAATTTGCTACTGGTTATGATTTATTATGAGAAACCTGCCAGGTTTAAAACGTCTTAATAAAAATTAACATTTCGCTTCGCAAAACAACGCGGGGTGTTTTTATCAAATCACCAATTGTCTTGAACTATGATTCGTCTGATTACTATGAAGACTATGATTTTAGAATCATAGTCCATCCTTTAATCAGTTTAATCATAGTTCAAGACAATCACAAAACCCCTCAACCAAGCCCTAAAACACCAATTAACCACAAAACGCTTGACAATTATATATATATATGCTATTCTTTAAGTAAGATAAAAGGAGGAAAAATGGAAAAGGTTGCGGTTATTATGGGAATTGTTGCCATAGGTTTGGATTTTTTTCTTATGGCTATCGGAGTGCCTTCGGAGTTTGTAACAATTATAGTCATTATCTTGGGGGTAATAGTAGTTTCCGGCATAGAGCCGAAAGAAACAAACAAGTAGGCTTGTCGAAACAAGTAGGCTTGTTGTCCGTCGCCATAAAAAAGCGGCGGACATTTTTTTATATAATTTGTCTGATTTTTATAATAAGTATGATTCTAGAATCATAGTCTTCATA
>JBAYNP010000082.1:0-4098 GCA_041678785.1 Patescibacteria group bacterium
AGTACCTCTTGAGCGACGTCATTTTCAAAATCAAAAACCGCTTTGACAAAAGTATGATCTTTTATGTACTTTTGCCAGTTGTCTTCGTAACTCTGAACCATGGTCGCTTTCAGATTCAATTGATTATTCTGAATGACAGACCAGTTTTTGGCTTTCTGGGCTTCGTAAATTGCCTTGAGTTCTTCTTGCCCTAAAATTCTTTGTTCCATCCAACTCCTAAAAACTTTTTACTAATTCATCTAATTTCTCAATGTACAACTCAAATAAATCCTGCAAATAGTCTTTACGGTAGATTTTCTTGTCTTGATAGAGACGGTTCTCTCCCCGATCTATCATAGTCGAAATTGTCTGTATATCTATCGAGAGGAGAAGTACTATATAAAAATCAAAAGCCCTGGAGTCACTTTCAGATAAATAATCCTTAAACAGCCTGTTTTTCAGTTTTCCCTGACAATCAGGATATCTCCAGAGTCTTTGGTAGACATAGGCGGGATCGAAAACTTTATCCTGAAGGCAGACAGTCTCCCAGTCGATTACGCCAACACCATTTTCCGAGAATAAAAAGTTCAGTGGTGTTAAATCAGAATGCGAAAGAGTGGATAATGGACGGTTTGCTATTTTCTGATGATAGCTAGTAATTACTGATCTATATTTGATAAGTTCCGGATTATCAAACCGCTTTAATCCTTCGATCACAAATCTATTATCAACAATATAGTCAATTGATTGGTTAACTTTTCTGCCTAACACCTGAAGTTCTCCAAAAAGTTCTAACACAGCATCAACTAGACAATCACCTGCAAATTGTTTGTCAAACTCAAAAATGTTGCCCCCAATATCTCCATTCACTGCCTCAACCAGAAACCAAGGTAGTAATTCATCGCCAGATTCGATTAATTTATTGGTCAATATTTTCGAGAATTTAAAATCTTGAAAACTTTTCAGTATTTCTTTTTCTGTTTTAAATCTTCGAACCGCATCCGGCTCATCATCCAACAAAAGTTTTAATATATTGTTTTGATTGGCGTTTTTTATTGGCAACACTAAACGGTGTAGTCGTCTCTTTATTTGGTCGAAAACTGTTTCCTCCGAAAAAACCAAAGACTTTGATTTCAAAAAAGAGATTATTTGTTCAGGTGTAAACTCCATGCTTAGTGTTTCTCAATTAATTTTTGATAAACTGCTTCGTAGCTGTCAACCATCCTTTCGATCGAGAAGTCTTTTTCTACACTCTCACGGCACTTTCGACGATCGATACTGCTAAGGTTGCCGACTGCTTCCACCATTTTATCAACATTCCCCGGCTCAACAATAAAACCGGTTTCGCCATCCTTAACAATCTCCGAGACTGAACCTCGATTAAAAGCAATTACCGGTGTTCCACATGCCATCGCTTCGATCATTACCAAACCAAAAGGCTCTTCCCAATCAATCGGCATTAAGAAGGCTTTTGATTTACCAAGCCATTTGTTTTTCTCCTCTATGCCGATTTGCCCTAGAAATATTACCTTTTCGTTATCGATCTCGGGCTTAATGAAATCGTTAAAATATTTTTTCTGATCGTCACTGTCTGCTTTCCCGGCAAGAACAATTTTATGGCCCGTTCTTTTGGCAACCTCTATTGCCTCTCTAGGGCCTTTGTAATCATCAAATCTGCCAAACCAAATTAAATATTCGCCACCTTCAGAAAATTGGTATTTCTCCAGGTCGGTGGTGCCGTTATAAACATTCGCCACAAAGTTTGCCTCCGGGAAAGGTTTCCTTTGTGAATAACTAATACTGACCAAATTCTCTTTGAGCATCATTTCTCGCCACTCAGGTTTCATCTTTTCGGGACGACCAAGTGGCACATGCCAGGTACTTACTAGAGGACACTTCATATTAGCGCTTTCGACCATTGGTAAAAAACCATCGTGATTATGAACTATATCAAAATCAGCTGAACTTTCAGCAATATAACGTGCCCGTTTTTGGCAATAATCTAAATTTTCCGCATCTAAGGAACCACCGATGATCGGTTTGGTGAACTTGGTGTCGAACTTCGCCGATGTTTTTGAACCTTCGGGAGCGAACAAAGTAACTTCGTGCCCCTTTTTGACTAAACCTTCGATCAAATAGTAAACCACTAATTCTATGCCGCCATAACGCTCAGGTGGTACGGGATAAGCTAAAGGTGATACCATTCCAATTTTCATAATTTTCCCTTCGTTAGTCTACTTCGCATCTTTCCACCAAATATCCCAGCGCTTTAAAAGATCTTTTTCATATTTTAAAGTTTTTTGTTCTTCTTCAGAAAGTTCATTTTTTGCTTCCAAACTAGCAATAAAATCAATCATAAGTTGTCTCTGATACTTTAGATGTTGCCTCTGTTCGTTTTTAGTTTTGTAGTGGAGTAAAATACATTCATCCTTTGGGATCTCAATGACTTTTTTTAGCCCCCTTGCAGACTCATGGATCTTTTCAGTATAACGACCTTTCACTTTTTGAAAAAGACGGAGTTGCTTGTCAAAATCACCGACTGAGCCAGTCTTTTGATTATCAAGAAAGTTTGAACGAGTAAACATAAACCCGTCAGCATCAGGATTCTTGGAAATCATCTTCTGGAAATTATTGTCAGCGCTGCCAAAATCAAAAACCTCATCTGAGTCAAGAACCAAAACCCAAGGGTTGACCGCTTTTTCTAGTGAATGATTTCTTTGCGCTCCAAAGTCATCATCCCATTTTCTATAGTAGACTTTTGCCCCAAGATTTTTTGCGACCTGAACTGAATCATCTTTACTGCCACCATCAACAACAACAATTTCATCAACATACCGTTTGATAACATTAATCGCCAAACTCAAACGATTAGATTGATTCATAGTAATAATACAACAACTAATTTTGGGCATTTTCTTTTATTATAGTTTGATAAAGTGCTAGATATTCAGCGACCATCTTCTCAATTGAGAAATTATTTTCGACATGCTGACGACATTTTTTACGATCGAGCTTTTTGGCTTTCTCAACCGCTTCGACGAACCCAACATTATCACCCGGCTCAACCAGATAACCAGTTACGCCATCAACTATTAGCTCGGACATCGCTCCGCGCTTGAAAGCAACAACCGGTGTTCCACAGGCCATAGCTTCAATTATAGTTAATCCAAATGGCTCATCCCACTGAATTGGGGCTACAAATACTGCACAGCTACCATAAAAATCACTTTTTTCTTTTCCAAATATTTCTCCAAGATATTCAATATTATTTGAGATGAACGGTTTGATCTTTTCGTCAAAAAATATTTTGTAATGTTGCTTCCCAGCAAATGATAAAGACCATTTGTTCTCAATTGCCATTTGGATTGCTAGATCAATCCCCTTGTCAGGTGAGATACGACCCAACCAACCAATTTTTTCAGTCGGTTTTTCATTCAGAGCAAAGCTTTTTAGGTCGATACCATTGTGAATACGCTTTACGACTTTTACCCCCTGCATTCGCTCTTTTTGAAAATCTGAAATCGCAACAAAATTAATATTGTCAATCTCTGACTCCAAAATCATTTTTGAATGAATGATAAAGCTTGCATCCACAGGTAAATGGAATGTCGCTACTGACTTTTTTGATAATTGGGCACTTTGCATTACCAAGTTAAGAAAGTTATAAGAATTGAAATGAATTACATCGAATTGGTCGCAAAGAAAATTGATTTTGAGCATTTCTTTGAAGGTGAAAGCCATATTTGCATAAACCGCATTTGTTGCAAATTTCAAAGAACCATCATCTTGCTCAAGCAAACCTTGATCTGAAACTGGATATAGTTTGACACCAGGGATATTGGAATTCGCGCTCGCAAACAAAGTCACTTCGTGTCCTTGTTTGACTTGTTCTGTAGCTAAGCTGAAAATAAAGCTTTCCAACCCTCCAGCAAAAGATTCGTTTATCGGAAAACTTAAAGGAGCAATTAGAGCAATCTTCATTTTAATATTCTCATTAGATCGTTATAAAAAACCTCTTCCCCTATGGAATAATGTTTTTTTTGCGACTCGATCATTTCATCTCTTCTGGCACCAGCCAGAAGACTTTCGATCGAGTCAATCATATCACTTTTGTCGTCA
>JBAYNP010000083.1:0-4023 GCA_041678785.1 Patescibacteria group bacterium
TATCGTTGATAATGTGACAAAAAATATTATTGGCAACTTGGAAGAAATCGTTATTTTCCCACCAAAACATTTTGTTACTAGCGGACCAGAAATTGAGCGCGCTTTGGCAGATATCAAGGCGGAATTAAAAGAACAGCTTAAATTTTTCAAAAGCAAAAAACTTTATCTAGAGGCTGAACGCTTGGAACGTCGGACTCGATATGATATGGAAATGATCAAGAGTCTGGGTTATTGTCATGGAATCGAAAATTATTCACGTCATCTGACGGGTAATTTACCAGGGGATCCGCCAGATACTTTGTTGGGATATTTTCCGAAAAAAGACGGCCAGCCAAACTTTTTGACAATTATTGATGAATCACATATTTCAGTTCCTCAAATCGGAGGAATGTATCAGGGCGATCAGAGTCGCAAAAAGACTTTGGTCAAATATGGTTGGCGCTTGCCATCAGCTTTGGATAATCGCCCACTCAAGTTCAAAGAATTTGTCGAGCGGGTCGGGAATGTGATTTTTACTTCAGCGACTCCAGGTGAATGGGAATTTCAAAAATCAACGCAGATTGTCGAACAAATTGTGCGTCCGACTGGTTTGATCGATCCACCGATTGAAGTTCGTCCAGTTTATGATCTCGAAACCAATCGCAGTCAAGTCGATGATATTATTGATGAAATTGAAAAACGCACGCCGAAAAATCAACGCATTATCGTCAACACAATTTCAAAAAAAATGGCCGAAGATTTGACCGAATTTTTGAAAGCCCGACAAATCAAAGTGAATTATATTCACAGCGATGTCAAAACGGTCGAGCGGACTGAGATTATTACCAATTTTCGCAAGGGTTTGTTTGATGTTTTGGTGGGAGTGAATTTATTACGTGAGGGTCTGGATTTTCCTGAAGTAACTTTGGTAGCAATTCTAGACGCTGATCGTGAAGGCTTTTTACGCAATGAAACTTCGTTGATTCAAACAATGGGTCGAGCCGCTAGAAATGTCGATGGGCAGGTGATTCTCTATGCGGATAAAATGACGCTTTCGATGAAACATGCGATCGATGAAGTCAATCGCCGTCGTCAAAAACAAATTGCGTATAATGAAAAGCATGGAATTACGCCGACAACGATCAAGAGTGATATTGGGCAGATGTTGGAGATAAAGAGTGATACTGATGTATAAAGTATTATGTATCAAGTATTAAGTATATAATTATAAAGACAAAGAATATGCCACAAAATGAATTTAGCGAATTTAGCCTACAAACTCTAATGAAATTTTTATACAAAATCAGAGAAACAGAACAAATAAAAATTTTTTACCAAAAATATTTAGAAAACATAACAAACGATTTTATATATGAAAATAGTATAAGAGGAAAAGATATTTTTAATAAGATGCTTCATTATGCAGTTTATTCCATTTATAGATCATTTGATAAGGAAATAGAAAATAAAAAAATCGATCTATTGAGGTATACAGAAGACAAAAATGTTGTTAGTGCTTATAAAGCACTCATAACTATTACAGACAAAGACCTTTGTCATTGTGATAAAAATTCAAAAACCTTTGAATTTCAAGAAGTAATGTTTGTCAAATCTTTTTTAAGTGATCAGCAGCTTTTTTTGTTGATTGATTTTATGAATAAAACCGTTTTAAATAAAATAAAAGAAGCAATATTAGAAAAAAATAACATTGAAATTAGCAAAGCAATATAAGTGTGTCATTCTTCGACTTTATTCGCCCAGTAGGGCTCATTCCGCTCAGAATGACACCTAGGTTGTTGGTCTAGTTGAGTTGTTTATCTTTCTCAAAATTTTAAAAATTAAATTCTTAATTCTAGATTCAAGATTCTATATTCATAATTCTAAACATATGAACGACAAAATAATCATCACCGGAGCCAGAGTCCACAACCTCAAAAATGTTGACCTGGAAATTCCAAAAAATAAAATGACCGTTTTTTGCGGGGTCAGTGGGAGTGGAAAATCTTCACTGGCTTTTGATACGATTTTTGCTGAAGGTCAGCGTCGTTATATCGAATCCTTGTCGCCGTACGCTCGACAATTTCTCGGTCAGATGGATCGACCCGACGTGGATTCAATCGAAGGTTTGTCGCCATCGATCGCGATTGATCAAAAAGCTTTGTCTCACAATCCGCGTTCGACCGTTGGAACTTTGACCGAAATCTATGATTATTTGCGCGTGTTGTATGCCCGCATGGGCGAAGTTTTTTGTCCACAGTGTGGGATGAAAATTCAAAAATTATCGCTCGAAGAAATGGTCGATCGAATTTTGGCCAAAGCTGAAGAACTTAAACAAGATACGATTTCGGTTTTATCGCCAGTCGTCATTGGTCGCAAAGGTGAATATCACCAGATGTTGTATGATTTTTTAAATCTTGGTTTTGGTGAAGTCAGAGCCGATGGAAAAATAAAATCTTTGCACGAGCAATTAATTTTGGCGCCGAACAAAAAACACGATATCGATTTGGTCGTCGATAAAATTTATCTCAAAGAAGATGAGGGACGAATTTTTGAAGCGGTCGAAACGGCCTTGCATCACAGTAATGGTTTGGTGACGATTATATTTGGTATAGATAAAAAAGATATTCGGGGTAAAAACGACCCTTTGACTCCGCTCAGGGACCGTTCTGAAACCGAAATAATTTTATCGAGTAATTGGACTTGTCCGGTCGATGATTTTTCATTTCCGGAAATTGCTCCACGACTTTTTTCTTTTAATTCACCAGTCGGTGCTTGTCCAGATTGTCACGGGATTGGTAAAGAAGAAGTTTTTGGAAATAAAGTTTGTCCGACGTGCAATGGTAAAAGATTGCGACCAGAAGCTTTGGCAATTCGAATTAATAACAAAAATATTGCCGAAGTGACGGATATGACGATCGACAAAGCCTATGAATTTTTTGAAAAATATGAAAGCAAGCTCGGTGAGCGTGATTTGAAAATCGCTGGCAATGTGATCAAAGAAATCAAAGATCGTTTGAAATTTTTGCTCGAAGTTGGCTTAAACTATATTACTCTGGGTCGAGAAGCTGGAACTTTGTCTGGCGGGGAAGCTCAGCGAATTCGTTTGGCGAGTCAATTGGGGTCACGTTTATCGAATACGCTTTATGTTTTGGACGAGCCGACGATCGGACTGCATGAACGCGATATTGATAAATTACTCAACACTTTGCGGGCGCTCAAAAATCTCGACAACACAATTCTAATTACCGAACACGATGAACGCACAATTTTGGAAGCGGATTATTTTGTTGAAATCGGACCGTTGGCCGGCAAGCTCGGTGGGGAAATTGTCGAAAGTTGCACGACCGAAAAATTATTTTCCAAAAATTATAAATCGAAATCGTTGACGTTAAAATATTTGAACGGCGAAATGAAAATCGAGGTTCCCAAAAAGCGTCGCATTAATTCGAATGAAAAATTAAAAGTTATCGGCGCCAAAATTAATAATCTCAAAGGGATCAATGTCGAAATTCCACTGCGTCGTTTGGTCTGTCTGACTGGTGTTTCAGGCTCGGGCAAATCAACTTTTCTCTATGACGCTTTGTATCAGAATCTGAGCAAAATCAAAGATCGTCGTGCTAAATCAATCAAAGGCATCAAAGAAATCAAAGGTAGCGAATATCTGGACAAGGTCGTGATGATCAATCAATCGCCAATCGGGCGCACTCCGCGATCGAATCCAGCGACTTACACCGGAATTTTCACCCCAATTCGTAATTTTTTTGAATCGCTCGAGGGTGCTCGCGAAAGAGGTTATACGGCTTCACGATTTTCGTTCAACGTCGAAGGTGGTCGTTGCGAAGCGTGTAAAGGTGCCGGGTTTAATGTGGTTGAAATGCACTTTTTACCTGATGTTTTAGTTGAATGCGAAGTTTGTCATGGACGACGTTATAATCGCGAAACCTTGCAAGTCAAATACAAAGGTAAAAGTATTGCCGAAATTCTAGCGATGACAGTCGATGAAGCTTATGATTTTTTTGACGGAATTTATGATATTACTGATAA
>JBAYNP010000084.1:0-3855 GCA_041678785.1 Patescibacteria group bacterium
TCTGATCGTGACGGTCTCTCGGACGAAGAAGAAACAACTCTAGGAACCGATAAAAATCTAGTTGATACCGATAGTGATGGAATCAATGATAATGCTGAGGTTAATATTTATAAAACTAATCCCTTAAAAGCCGATACGGATGGTGACAGTTATTCTGATGGTCAAGAAATTATGAGTAATTATGATCCAAATGATCCAACCCCGAGCAAAAAATTATTTACTATTGAGGAAGAATTAAATAAAACTAACCCAGATATTAAATAATATATATGTTCGAACAAAATAAAAATCAAATAGAAAATAATTTAGCAAATTTGGGATCTCCGACAGGAAAATCCGAAGAATTAGAAATTCATACCATTCCTGACAAGTTTAAAACACCAACAAATCAAATTAAAAAAGGTGGCTCCAAAAAATTATTTTGGGTTTTAGGTATTATCGTTTTTTTAATCTTAATTGCTGGTGGAGCTTATTTCTTTGTAACCAAATATGGTCCTGGTAAAGTCCAGCCAGTTGTTGAAAAAGTTACAGAACCAATTAATCAGACACCAACTGAATTTATTTCTGCTAAACAAACTTTGACTGGCAGAATTAACGATAGTAATGAAGTGATGATAGCTCAATTGGATCTCAATTTACCAGAAGGAGCGATGACTGAAGATTTTTCGATTAATATTGTACCGAAGGCTGTTTCGGTGACAGATACTGATCCAAAATATAAAATGATCGGCGCTATTTATACTGTGGATTATTCTGGTGATGAAATTGTGCTGACAAAACCAGCTGAATTATCATTATATTACTCAAAAGATTTAATTGATCCAGCCTTAGAAAAATATCTGGTTGTGGGTTACAAATCTGGCGCTGATTGGCAAGTCCTTGAAAGTAAAGTTGATTCTAGTCGTTATGTTGTTACGGCTAATCAAGATGGAAGTCTTAAAAAAGAATATGCTTTAATAATTCCAATTGAATTATATAATCAAGTTTCAAACAAAAATAATGGTTCGATGATTAGTATTTTAATTCCTAAAACAAGCGACCAAGACGGTGATGGTTTGACTGATATTGAAGAAGGTATTTTTACAACTGATCCAGTTAACAAAGATACAGATAGTGATGGTTATGATGATCGGACCGAAATTTTAAATCTCTATAGTCCAAAACAGGGTCCGGGTTTGTTCTTATTAGCTGAAACTAATTTGGTTAAAGAATACAAATTAAAATCTGGTTATAGTGTTTTAGCTCCATCAGGTTTTGTAGTAACAGAAGCCGGAGAAATTATAATGTTTAAAACTAGTCAAAGTGAATTTTTTCAAATTACAGTTCAAGAAAATCCTACTTCGGCCTCAATTCGTGAATGGTATATGCTACAAGCACCAGACGTAAGTTATGATCAAGTTAAAATATATAACATCAATGGTCTAGAAGCAGTCGTAGGACCTGATTCGACAGCAGTCTATATTGGTGTGGGGGATAAGGTTTATGTTTTAAATTATGCTGTTGCTGATGCGACCGAACTTGCCTATGAAACAACTTTTGAAATGTTCGTCAAGAGTTTTAAGTTAGCGACTAAGTAATGATTGAAGTTGAGGTGAATAAAAGAATTAAGTGTGATTTTAAGGATGATTTCTTTTGTGATATAATAAAAGCTACATTGAAAAAAATAAAAATTTCTAAAGCTAAAATTTCAATTGCAATTGTTGGTAATAAGGAAATTCAAAATTTGAATTTAAAATATCGTTACAAAGATGAAGTGACCGACGTTTTGAGTTTTCGCGCAGTTGAAGCTGGAGATAGTTTTGAATTAGAGCCAAATTATTTGGGAGAAATTATTTTAAATTTTCCTTACATCGTTCGTCAGGCTAAAGACTTGAATCATAGTACTCAAAAAGAAATAGAAATCATGTTAAGGCACGGTTTATTACACCTACTTGGCTATACGCACGAGCAAATGAGGCAATTAGATATTGAAGCAATTTGAAAAATGTTTAGTTTAAAATTATTTTTTAAAAGTTTAGCCAATGCCGCGCGAGGTTTAGTTGGTGTTTGGAAAAATGAACAGAATTTTCGTTTCCAAGTATTTTTTGGACTTATCGTGGTAGTCGCAACTTTGATTTTTTTGTCTGATCCGATCGAAAAAAGCATTATTTTTTTATTAATTTGTTTGGTTCTGGTTGCTGAGCTTATTAACACTGCTTTTGAGCGCATGGCTGATATTTTAAAACCAAGAATTCACCCATATATTGAGCAAATAAAGGATATTTTAGCGGCAATGGTCCTGATTGTGTCGCTTTTTGCGTGTATTATTGGGATGGTTATTTTTATCCCCAGAATTCTAGAAATGCTTGGCTAAAATCGATTTGCTCCGTAATTAAAATTGAGGTATAATTTATAAAAGAGGATTAGTAATTTATTTATGAAGGAACTTATTTTTACAGGTTTGGATGTTGGCTCAAGTATGATTCACGTTGTAGTGGGTCAGCTTGATGCTGAAGGAAAAATGCAAATAATCGGTGGTGCTAGTCATCCATCCGATGGTATTAATAAGGGATCGGTCGTTAGTGTTGAAGATGCGGTGGCTAGTATTTCTAAGTGTCTCGAAAAAGCCGAGAGAATGATTGGTCGTCCAATTGATAATGCTGTGGTGGGTATTTCTGGAATTAATATCAAGACTCAAGATGGTCGAGGTGTGATTGCGGTGACTAAAGCTGATGGTGAAATCAGCGAAGATGAAGTCGAACGAGTTTTAGATGCTGCCCGGACAGTAGTTACTCCGATAAATTATGAAATTTTACATAATATTCCGATTCGTTATAATGTTGATGATCAAAAAGGAATTAAGGATCCAGTCGGAATGTCAGGTAATCGATTAGAAGTCGAATCTTTGATTATCGAAAGCTTAACAGTTCATAATAAAAATTTAACTAAAGCCATTTTTAGAGCTGGTCTAGATATTACCGATTTAGTTTACAATGGATTAGCAATTGCTGGTTCTGTATTGGATAAACGTCAAAAAGAATTAGGAGTGGCGGTGGTTGATCTTGGTGCGAGTACGACGACAATTACAGTTTATGAAGAAGGAACTTTAATTCTGACTAAAGTTTTACCGATTGGCGCAGGACATATTACAAATGATATTGCAGTTTGTTTACGAGTTCAAGTTGATTTAGCTGAAAAAATTAAATTATTTTATGGAACAGCTTTACCAGCAGAAGTTGATAAAAAAGAAGAAATAAATTTGGCTGAAATTGATGAAAGAGAAACAGATTCGATTATGAAAAAAGAATTAGCCAATGTTATCGAAGCTCGAGTTGAAGAAATCTTTAAACTTATTGATCAAGAATTACAAATAATTGGTAGAAGTGGCAAGCTTCCTGCCGGGATAGTTTTGACTGGCGGTGGGGCAAAGCTTAATGGTATAATTGAGGTAGCCAAAAAGCAATTTCGTTTGCCAGTTTCAATCGGGACCCCTCAAAGAGTTTCTCGAGTTATTGATAAGGTTGACGATCCAAGCTTTGTGACTGCTACTGGTTTAGTTTTATGGGGGAATGATCACGAAAATTATAGTGGTCCTGGGATTTTTGGGAAGCTCTCTGGCTTTTCTGGTGGAGCAACTCGAAAAATTAAAAAATGGTTTAAATCTCTAACTTAAAGAAATAATAATATGCCCGAAGTAAAACCTAATATTGAAACTTTTGCAAATATAAAAGTCGTCGGTGTTGGTGGTGCCGGAGGTTCTTCTGTTTCAAGAATGATTACCTCAAAAATCCGCGGAGTTGATTTTGTGGCCATTAATACAGATGCCCAGGCTTTACACCTTAACCCATCAGTAAATAAAATTTATATTGGTAAGAA
>JBAYNP010000085.1:0-3829 GCA_041678785.1 Patescibacteria group bacterium
TTCTTTTCAAGATACGCAGAATTGTCGGGATGGAACGTACCCGAAACTTGAGAAAAATGATACACGAGAGAACTTTTTATTCTCTTTGGAACTATCCCAGCAAGCAAAAACTTATAGAATAAATCCGAGTCGGAATTACTAGAAAAAGGGTCGTAGTTTGTATCGTACATTCCAACCTCCTTAAACACATCAGTCCTTATTAGGACAGGAAAATTTCCACCGTCTTCTACTGGTATCTTTCCAGAGTAACTGGAGGGTTCTAATGGACTGTAACCTGCAACAAAATCATCAAAACATTGTTTTTTGAAATCTGCTGGTGCGCCAATAGTGCCAACACCACCACAGAAGTGTTCTAAGAATGGCGGAGCTCCTCTTCTTGGTTCTACTAGATTCGGACTGGCAACCAGAAGCTCCATATTTTCTACCCAATATGCGAGTTCTTTAAACCAGTTTTTGCTATACACCATGTCATTGTTGCTGATTAAAATCCATTCTGTAGTTACATCTTTGGCGACACGATTAACTGCTTTGCATTGCCCCTGTGGATAACTTGTTCCTTCGCCATTTTCAGCAACTATTATTTTACTGTTACAGGTTTCTTCCAAACTACTAATACACATACGCAAAGCACGAGCAGAAAGCTCGTTTTCTAACGTAGGTATTATCACAGTTAGGTTTGTATCCTCCATTGCTTTAGTTTAATACTACGTTATCCATTTCAGCAAGATACCTTTGTAGTCCATAGTTATCAACAATGTACTGTCGGTATTTATCTGGCTCATGGGGTGTATCAAATAGTGCCAATGCTTCTGTTTCTGTTTTGTAGAGCATCCATTCTGGCCAGATGGCTTCACAACCATTAAAGGCATAAACAATCGGTTTTAATCCTTTACTCATCGCTTCGGCAGTAGCGAATGAAAACGCTTCTTTCATCGAACAGAGTAAAACATAATCCTTATCCTGCAAGAAATCATTGATGGTGTTTTCGGTATACGGAAGATTGCCGTAGAACTTTACCCCATCTTTGATTGGTTTCAGGGCGTGTTCAACGTGTAGTTGCCAAGCGTTATTCTCAAACATTCTTCCTACAACGTGAAGTTCCCAAGACTTGTCATTTTTATATAGTTCTTGGAATATCATCAGGGCTTTGTCGTAACCCTTTTCTGGAGTAAGACGAGTGGCAATAAAAACAATCTTCTTGCCTTGCGGTTTCTTTCTAAAAGCATACCTATCCGTATCTACACCCATCCTAATTAAATGTTCTCGGCTGGTCCGCAAGTTTTCAAATTTCTGACAAAACTGTTGGATGTGTGGAGCGATATAAATTATGTCATCAACATATCCTGATTTGACTCCTGCTGGGCCATTAACCAACGCGTCTACGTCTACAATACGCAAAATAACCTTCCCTTTTTTGTAAGGTCTTTGTTGGGTAGCCAAATGAATATTAGTATCCGCACTCTCAAAAAACACTCTATCGCAAGTCTCAATCAAGTTGGGGTTAAAACCAGGTTCAAAAAGAACTGTATGTCCTAATGATTCCCAGTGTTTATGGAGAACACAAGAGAACTTCTCAAACCACGAATCTTGGATGGCAATTCTCACAATAATTTAAACCCTGTTACTGGTTCTAATGCTTCATATTTTTTTACTTCCGAGTGAACATGTTCCATCCATTCTGGCGTGAAATCTTTATTAGTCACACCAACATGACACAAGAATCTGTCGATGCCTGTCATATTGGTAATAGCTATACCGTCACCTTGGGCGATTTGACCGAAGTAAATCTCGTCATGGTCGTGCATTGTGTAACATGGGACATGGGAATAATACGCTCGCCAGACAGCAGTTTGTGCCATCAAAATAGACCCGTGCGTATATACGCAAGCAGTGGCTTTCTTTTGGTCTTTATATAGTTCCTTAATGAAGTGCCAATCTGTTTCTAAGTTTTCTTGTTCTTCTGGAAAAACTACTCCGTGCGTTACCTTAGAAATAATTTGCAATCTTGGTTCACTGTTAAACTGTTCCAAAAGTGGCACTTCCCAATCTTTACGGATAATGGCAATGTCATTGGCTAATCTGAAGGTTAGACGAGTAGTGATAGCGTTTACACCATGAATTGTCTTAGGAACGATAAAACGAGGCTTAGCGGTCAAAATTTGTGCTTCAGGACATAATATAGTTAGACTCTCATACTCTGCTTCGTCACAAACAATGTAAGTATTCTTTACGATGTCTGGGTGGGTGTTAGAAACATACTGACCCCAAAACCAACGCCACCTATTTTCATACCTGCCAGCAGCACTGGGAATAATGACAGAAATATCATAACGTTCGTAAGGCAGACGTTTTGAACTCAATTTTAACCAAGAATGTGTTGCGGTTTCCACGGAAAAAGAGGATTAAGTTTAGCTTCAGAATGAAGGATACCAGGAGAGTTATTCACATACTCATAATTCCAACAACCAAGTAAGTGTAGTAGTTCGTTGATGCTGATGGCTTTGCCAGTGCCGATTTCGGCTATTCCTGTCCACTTGATTTCTACAGCTTTTTCGATAGCTCTCACTACATCACCAACATGAACAAAATCTCTGGTTTGTTCGCCATTGCCGTTGATTTTTACTTTCTCTCGATTATTTCTCACAATATCCACAATCCCGTTACCACCGTCATAGACATTGAAAAAACGCAGGATTCCATATTGGCTGAACAACATTTCTCCGTATAACTTCTGCATAGCGTAAAGATTGTCTGGTTGGTAGATAGAAGCAGAACTGGCATAAATAACGTGAGCGTTTGTTTCCTTAGCGATTTCCGCTACAGTGCGGTGCAACTTAATATCATCGTCGTTTATAGGTTTAAGATGTGCTGCTAAATGAACAATGATGTCGTATTTCTTCTTATAGTTCTTCTTATCAGAAGCATCTATTCCATCTTTTAAGTCCATCCCATCCGCTTGTAGATTAAGGGCAAGTTTGGAACCTATGTAACCACGATTTCCTGTTATGAGTATATTTTGTCCGAGGGCATTGGCCATACTGGTTTATGATAATGTTCTATATTATTTTCGTACCCCCAATTTTCTTTTCCGAAAAGATGTTTAACTCCTATTTCTCTAGCATATCCTACTTTATAACCTTTGGCTCGTAGTTTTCCACAGATGTAAAATTCTTCTCCTCTGGTGAGCGTTACCATATCACCTTCGTTACGCCAACCACCGGCTTCTCTGACTAATTTGGTATTCATTAGTCTGGCGGAAGCACCACATTTCGAATACTCCCTGATTTCGTTTTTATCATTCAGAAGAAAGTTAATATCATCACCGACAAAGACTTGTGGGTGACAAGCGATAGCGGCGTATTCTGGGTGTTTGTCTTTCAACTTTAGTAATGATTCCAACCAAGCTGGAGGAACAACAATGTCATTGTCCATATCACAAAACCAATCACTTTGGACAAAAGACAGACCGATGTTCTTCGCTGGTTCAAGGCCAATATTCTTGGGTAACATCAGCATTTTGTTGATGTAACCAAATTCTACTGCTTTCATCAACATATCTTTGGTTTCCTTATCACTTCCGTTGTCTATCAGGATTACACGGTGGGGAGTAAGCGTATTGGTTTTGATAGCGTCAAGACAGTTCCAAGTAAACTGGGGTCTGAAATAGCTTGTAACAACGATGTCTATCATAACCTGACAAATGTTTGGTGAAGTATCTGGTCTACGGTTGTGGGGTTAGCACCCCTAGTGAGACTATAAAAAAGTGCAAAATCTTGACCCCATGGGTTACCTAAGTCTGTTTTTAATTTTCCATCTGACATTGTGTAAA
>JBAYNP010000086.1:0-3819 GCA_041678785.1 Patescibacteria group bacterium
AGCTGACTATCAATCGAAATCAATTCTTGATAAATCTGACTGATTTTTTTGAGTGAATATTCTCGCGCTTGTGCCAAACCTTTTTGAACTACAAACGGATGAAGTTTTAATTTTTGGGCCAAATCTTTGCTTTGAATAGATCCCCTATTATCAATTTCAGCACGAAGAATTGCCAGGATTCCAAATTGACGGCTAATCATACTTAATAAATAATTCCAATTAACCCCAGCATCTAACTGACCGTTGATAAGTTGTAAAGCTTTTCTTTCTTGACCCTGAACGAGGGCGTCGACCAAATTGAAAATATTGTCATCAACTTTTGAAGTCAAAAATAAATCCAAATCGTCAACTTTGATTAACTCGCCGTTTTTGTAGGCAATCAAGGCGTCTAAAATATTGCTGATCTGCCACAAATTATCTCCTTCGCTTTGAGCTAATTTATTGACCGCCATCGAATCGATTTGACCACCACGATTTTCAACTTCAGACTTAATCCAACTCATCAATTGTGCCGGATTCATTTTTTTAAACTCAAAACAATATTTTTCTTTGGCTAATTTTTCAAACAGTTTTTTGTTTTCATCAGCCAACTTCAAAACATTTTCTTCAAAAAATATTAATCGAATTTTGTCGCTCTGATTTATTTTGTCATAGCTTTCTAGTAAACCCGAGATATTTTTTTGATCCTTGACTTGGCTCAATAAATTTCTGACAATGACTAAACGCTTAGTCGCCAGAAAACCAAAAGTAAACAAGGCTTGATGAAGCTTGTCCCAACTAACGTCTGGCTCAAAATCTTCGATGCTCGTCTGAGCATCGACAACCTGTTTGCAAAAGCTGTCTTTGAGCTGGTTTAATTTTTGACGCGAACGAAAAACATCCTCGCCATAAACAAATATAATCATTCCTAAATTTTTAAATTTTCCATCTGACCCCAGTCATCGCCGATTTTTAACTCGGCAATAATTGGAACTTTTAGTTTAACGACGCCCTCCATAATTTGTTTAATTTTTTTGACATATTCTTCGACAAAATCTTTTTTGATTTCAAAAACCAATTCATCATGAACCTGTAAAATTAATTTTATTTTTTGATCACGACTATTTTCTTGCTGACAAAATTTCAAGACTTCAATCATTGCTATTTTTATCATATCCGCCGAAGTCCCCTGCATCGGCATATTGACCGCCATGCGCGCAGCTGAATTACGAAGCATCGGCACGCTTGAATTTATTTCAGGTAAATTGCGACGACGACCAAACATCGTTTCTACAAATTCATTTTGACGAGCTTGTTCGAGAGTTTCGTCGACATAATCTTTGAGCTCGTGATACAGCTCAAAATATTTTTCCAAAAATTCAGCCGCATCCTCCATCGGAATTTCAGCTGTCTTGGACAAACCATAAACACCCATCCCATAAAGCACTCCGAAATTGATCGCCTTAGCCGCCCGACGCATTTCTTTGGTCACTTGATCCAATTCGACGCCGTTAATTTCGGCGGCCGTACGAGTATGAATATCTTCATTATTTTTAAAACTCTCAATCATTTTTTTATCGCCCGAAAGATGAGCCGCGATTCTTAATTCAATCTGAGAATAATCGACGGCGACTAATTTGTAGCCAAAATCAGCAATAAAGGCCTGACGAATTTTTCGACCCAAGTCAGTTTTGACGGGAATGTTTTGTAAGTTCGGGTTTGAAGATGAAAGTCTGCCCGTGGCGGTAATCGTTTGATTGAAACTGGTGTGAATTCGACCAGTTTTTGGACTAACCAATTTCGGCAAAGCGATAATATAAGTGCTTTGCAATTTGGATAACTCACGAAATTCAAACAGATGATCGATAATTTCGTGACGACCACGTAATTTTTCTAATTCATCGACCGCGGTCGAATAACCCGTTTTGGTTTTTTTAATGCCGGCTGCCGAAACATTGAGCTTGTCAAAAATAATTTCTTTGAGTTGTTTTGGCGAAGCGACATTAAATTCTTGACCAGCTGCCTGATAGATTTTTTTCTCTAGTTCTTTAATTCTGGTGCCAACTTGTTTTTTCATTTTAGCCAAAAAGTCTTGATCAATTTTGACCCCATTAGTTTCCATTTCCTGAAGAACTGGAATTAATGGCATTTCGATATCATCAAAAAGATCGAGTAATTTTTGTTGAACCAATTGTGGTCGCAAAACTTTTTTCAAACGATAAGTGTAATCGGCATCTTCGCAGGCATACCAGCTGACTTTTTGAGGATCAACTTGATCCATCGTCAATTGACCTTTGCCTTTTTTACCAATCAATTCTTCAATCGATTGCATTTCATAACCAAAATATTCCATGGCTAAACTATCCAAGCTCAAACCTCGATTTCCAGGATTTAATAAATAGGCCCCGACCATTGTATCAAAATTAACCCCTGCGACTTTAATACCCACATTCGCCAAAACTTCCAAATCATACTTGGTATTTTGTCCAATTTTTTTAATTTTTGAATCTTCCAAAATCGGCTTGAGCTTCGCCAAAAATTCTGGTTTGGCTGAAATATAATACGCCTCGCCTTCTTTGAAACACAAACTTAGGCCTGAAATTTCAGCTTCGATCGGATTGATACTATTAGTCTCGGTGTCAAACGCAAATTCTTCTTGCTGAACTAATTTTTTGATCAGCTCGTCCAAGTCTTTGATGTTATCAATAAAATGATAAACCACGTCACTTCGCTCCGTTCGATTTTCGGCTGTTTCACCCTTTTTCTCACCCATTAAATTCGGAATTTTTTTGAGCAAAGTTTTAAATTCAAGTTCTTGAAAAATATTAAATAATTTTTGAGAATCAAAGCCGTGATAACGACATTTTTCTAAATCAAAATCCAATTCAACATCACAAACGATCGTCGCCAACATCTTGCTCGTAAAAGCCATTTCACGATTTTCTTTGAGTAATTCCAAATATCTTGGTTTGATTTTTCCAGTCTTGTTTTCATCAATCGCTTGATAAATATTTTCTAAACTTTTGAATTCATCGATCAATTCCTTGGCGGTTTTATCACCAACGCCTTTGACCCCAGGAATGTTGTCGGAAGGATCACCACTCAGAGCTTTGTAATCAATTAATTGCTTGGGTTCAAAGCCATATTTTTTTTCGACTTCGGCAATGTCATAAATTATAGTGTCGCTAATCCCTTTTTTTAAAGTCATCACTTTGGTCGTCTCATCGACTAATTGTAAAGCATCCATATCACCCGTCAAAATAATATCTTCGATTTCGGTTTGTGGGGTTAATTTGACCATCGTGCCGATCAAGTCATCAGCTTCAAAACCGGCCTGACTAAAACTCGGAATTCCTAAAATGTCTAAGATTTCTCGAATGCGATCAATCTGAGTATAGAGTTCGTCGGGTTGTTTTTCGCGCCCTGCCTTGTATTCGACAAACTCCTGATGACGAAATGTCTTTTCACGTCGATCCCAGGCGACGGCGATATATTCTGGTTTGACAGTTTCAAACATTTTGAAGAAAATCATCATAAAACCATAAACCGCATTGACCACCTCGCCTTTCTTGGTCGTCAAAGGAGGCAAGGCATGCCAAGCCCGATGCAACAGCGCATTACCATCAATAATTACAAATTTTTGTTTAGTGTTTGTCATAATACCTTTATTCTACCTTGTTTTAGCTAATAAATAAACCCCAGGCAAAAAATAGCTGACCTTGATTTATTCTAAATTTTAAGTTAATATTTTATTAATGGTGCTGTGGCCGAGCGGCTAGGCAGCGGTTTGCAAAACCGTCCACACCGGTTCAAATCCGGTCGGCACCTCCAAAATTAAAA
>JBAYNP010000087.1:0-3797 GCA_041678785.1 Patescibacteria group bacterium
ACATCTGGCGCTCAGGTGAAACCATAAAAGACGGCGTCTTTTCGTTATGAAACGGACACTTGCCTTTGAAATTAGTGCCAGCTGGCTTGAGCATTACATACTCCGAAACAACGTCAACCACATCCAATTTATTTTTGATTTCATCGACCTGATTTTCCATATTTGACCTTAAGGTTTGCTTGGGTTAGAATAAAGGTAGCTTGTTAAACGAAGTTTAGCACAATCGGCTGTTTTATTCAATTATAACCTTATGAGCAAACTAAAAATCGCCAGTATCTTTTTTATCGTCCTGTCATTCGGAATCGGGCTGTATTTTTATGATCAATTACCAATCCAAGTCGCTTCCCACTGGAATTCTGCCGGCCAAGTCGATGGCTATATGTCGAGATTTTGGGGTACGTTTTTGATGCCAATTATTTCAGGTATTCTGTTTTTACTTTTAGTATTTATTCCAAAATTCGATCCCCGAAAAATTAATTCGCCTGAATTTAAAAAAGCTTACGACGGTTTTATTTTATTGCTGACAATTTATTTGTTTTATATTTATTTAATCACGCTCGCTTGGAATCTTGGCTATCGATTTAATTTCGGACAAATGTTGACTCCAGCCATGGGCATTTTATTTTTCTATGTCGGTCGACTATTGTTAAAAACCAAATCCAATTGGTTTATCGGGATTCGCACCCCCTGGACCCTGAGCAATGATCTCGTCTGGGACAAAACTCATCAGCTCGGTGGTCGACTTTTTCAAATCTCAGGGCTAATTTGTTTGCTCGGTCTTCTCTGGCCACAACAAGCAATTTGGCTAATCTTAATTCCAATTCTCATTTCAAGTATTTTTTTGATTGCCTATTCTTATTTTGAATATAAAAAATTGAAATAACTTAGGGTAAAATAAAAACTTCCCCGTAGCGACGGGAAAAGTTTTTGCATTATTTTTGAATTTTTTATTCCTCCTTTATTACTTCTTTTTCAGAAGAAATTACACCGATTTCTTCTTTAGCATTTTGACGCATTTTGGAAAAAACATATCCAGTTACAAAAACAATATCCCCAAAAAATATAGCGACCAGACAACAAACCACAGTCCATTCAAAGGCTGACATATTTTCTACAGTCCATCCCAAATTCGACATTTCCCTCCTTTAAAATTTGATTATATACTAACAATTAAATTGGTTTTTGTCTATTGTAGATCCACAATCTAATACCAAACATGTTTTGATGTAATCTGAAAGCGACCCCCCAAGAGCAATCCCTGAGCCCGTCGAAGGGTTTCTTACTTTTTTGTTTTAAAGAGTAAAAAAAATACAAGTGTTGGATTTTACAAACAAAACTGATCAAAATCACGGTGTCATTTCGAACGGAGCCACGGTAATCCGGGGCGAAGAGAGAAATCCCTCTCCTTTTGAGTACTTTTTTAGAAAAAGAAACTTAAATGATTAACTTTGTGTGTTCGATAATTTTTTTTAAAGAGCATTGTTTTGTCTTCCTGAGAGGGATTTCTCTCTGCATTTTGAGTACAAAATTCCCTGCATGCGCAGGCATGCGTTCGAAATGACACCTATATTATTTAATTAATCGCAATGTTACTTTTTATGTTTTCAGAAATAGTGGGATATTTGAAAGCGCCCAAGCGTTTGGGCGCTTTCAAATACGCACTACCCAACATTTTTCTTTTGTATAATTCCCCTCCCTCTGCTACAATATAGTTATATTTAATTTTAACTTTATTTCTCTATGCAAAAAACTCTTCAAAATCTAACCAAAGCTTTTGTTGGTGAAAGCCAAGCCAGAAATCGCTACACTTTTTATTCTCGAGTCGCCCAAAAAGAAGGCTACGAACAAATCGCCGAAATTTTTACCTTGACCGCTGACAATGAAAAAGCTCACGCCAAACGACTTTTTGAGCACATCCAAGAATTAAAGAAAAAACTTAGTGATACTTCAAACGTTGTTGTTGTTGAAACCGAAGCTCCCAATGTTTATGAAACCACCATCGAAAATCTCAAAGCTTCAATCGCTGGTGAAAATCATGAATATACTTCGATGTATCCTGAATTTGCCAAAGTTGCCGAAGAAGAAGGTTTGACCGAAATTGCCAAAAGATTACTTGCTATTGCTAAAGCTGAGGCTCATCATGAAGATCGATACAAAAGAATTTTAGTTCAACTCGAAGCGGGGACAATTTTTAAAAAGGCGACCGAAATCGAATGGGTTTGTCGTGAATGTGGCTATGTTCACATTGGCACCGAAGCTCCAGAAAAATGTCCTTCATGTGATCACCCTCAAGCCTTTTATCAAGTTCGTTGTGAAAATTACTAATTAGTAATCCAAAATAAAATGACTCAACTCAATCAAGTCTACAAATGTAATATTTGTGGCAATATCATCGAGCTAGTCCACGAAGGTGCTGGCGAACTCGTTTGCTGTGGCCAACCAATGGAACTTAAAACTGCCAAAACTGAAGATGAGGGCAAAGAAAAACATGTGCCTGTGATCGAAAAATTACCACCGAACGAATGCACTCTCAAAAATGGTTATCACATCAAAGTCGGTGAAGTCGCCCATCCAATGACCGACGAACATTATATCGAATGGATTGAAATTATTACCAAAGACGATCGTGCTGGTAAGAAATTTCTCAGACCAGGCGATGAGCCCGCCAAAGACTTTCATACCAAAGAAGATATTTTGAAAGCCCGTTGCTACTGCAATCTTCACGGACTCTGGGAATCAAAATAATACCGAGTTAAAACCACAAAAAGCTTCCTGGCTCTGGGAAGCTTTTTTGCTATTGACAAATAAGTTAAAATAATATAGACTGGAAACTCACCAATAAATTTATACAAGGAGGAGTTGTGTCTGCTAAAAGTTCTAATGGAAGTATCACGGTTGGGGATCGTTTTGATTCCTTACGCATTGGCCACAAAGTTAAACTTGAGTCTGGCTCAGGAGGGAAAACATTCACCGGAACAATTGTCGATAAACATGACGAAAACCACGAGATTATTGTCTGTAACCATTCAAAAAAAGAAGTTTTCGGTGAGGGAACAAGGCTAAAATAGCCCCTAATTCTCTCAAAAAAAGGCGCTTTCCAACTGGAGGCGCCTCAATTTTTTAAAAACCAAAATTAATTTATACTTAACAATTCAACTTCAAAAATTAATGTTGCATTCGGCGGAATAATTCTGCCAGCACCGTAGGCACCATAGCCCATTTCTGACGGAATTGTTAATTTTACTTTTTGACCAATTTTCATACCTAAAACTCCTTCGTCCCAGCCAGCAATTACTTGACCAGCTCCGAGATTAAAACTAAACGGTTCACCACGATCGACACTTGAGTCGAATTTGGTTCCATTTTCCAGCCAGCCAGTATAGTGAACTGAAACTGTGTCCCCACTTTTAGCTTCCTGACCGTCGCTGTCTCGTAAAATTTCTTTTTGTAATTCCATAAAAATTTATTTTAATTATTCAATCCTAAAATACTAACAAAAAATGATTGGTTTTACTAGGTTAATAATAAAAAAATATTTATCATCACAAAAACAATACTAAATAAACAAAATTTAAACCGGTCCCTGAGCGGAGTCGAAGGGTTTGTTACTTTTTTGTCTAAAAAAGTAAGAGGAAATGCTATATCTGATTGTGTTAATAAAAGCTCAAAAGTTGAATCACACAAAATAGTTTTCTTATTCTAGTCTTTACGTAATCCACGTTTAAGGGATTCTTCGACTTCGCCTTGATTACAAGGCTACGCTCAGAATGACACTGTGGGTTCGATAAATTATTCTA
>JBAYNP010000088.1:0-3771 GCA_041678785.1 Patescibacteria group bacterium
ATGTTTTAGTATATAATGTACCAGTTCCATCACCTTTGAGCCCACCAAAATAAGGAAGATTATTTAACGAATCAAAAGCAAATGACATTACTGCCAATGAATTGGTAACATTAGCAGATTCATTAACCCAATCAGATCCGTCATAAGAATAAAGCGTTCTAGAATTAAATCCCCCAACATAAAGAACGTTTGCATTGGAATCAAAGCCAATAGTAAAAACTCTGGCCATACTACTAATATTAGCTGATTCGTCTGCCCAGCTGGTTCCATTATATGAATAAAGCGTTTTGCCTAAATCTCCATTTCCTCCCACATAAAACGTGTTGGTGTTTGAATCAAAACCAAAAGCTCGAATAGCTGTGATGCTAGCAATATTAAGTGATTCATCTGCCCAATCAACTCCATCATAAGAATATAGAGTCCCTCCTCTTCCAACATAGAGGTTATCATTGTAAGGATTAAATCCAATTTTATCGACATCGGCCATTAAAAGACTGGCAGATTCGTCTGCCCAAACACCTGCGGTGCGAGAATAAAAGACATTTACTCCTGATATGGGACTGCGTCCACCGACATAAATAACATTTGTGCTAGAATTAAAACCAATGGCCGAAACTTGGAGCATACTACCAAAATTAGCTGACTCATCAACCCAATCAGCGCCGTCATAGGAATAAAGAATTTTTGAACCACTTCCTCCTACATACAAAGTATGAGTATTTGAATCAAAGCTCATCGCTAAAACACCAGTTAAACCGCTAATATGGGCTGATTCATTGGTCCAGCTGGTACCATTATAAGAATATAACACCCCACCACTAGCAACATAAAGAGTATTTGTATGTGAATCGAAATCCATCGCCGAAATAGACCCCATTCCGGGAATATGTGCCGACTCATCAACCCAACTACTTTCAAAAGGTAAATTAACTACTCCACCAGTTGTGTCCCAATTTGCTGTCGTATTGACAGCATCTTTATAGGTCGTGTCTGAAAAATCTTCAGTAAATAATGTCGCCGCATTAGACGTATTAGTTGTCAGCTCTAATAGTCCAGCGATTCCAATAGCGTGTAAACTAATTAATAAAGCACAGACAAGAACTTTTTTAAAATGAGACGGTTGGCAATTTTCTGTTTTTTCCATAATTTTTATTATTTTATTTTTATTTTATATTAAGATTCACCTCATTACTCTTGATACTAGCACCTTTTGATGACAGCTCAGCTTTGATTGTCACACTCGAATCACTAGCATTAACCGCTTTTTCATCCAAATTCATTTTGAAACGAACATTGGCTGATTGACCAGCTTCTAATTTTACAAAATCAGGTGCGACAAATTTGTTGAAAACAAATGTCTGACCACGATCGACTTCATTAATATAGTCACTGTTTAAATTGCCATAAAATTTGACCGACTCCCAATCAAAAACATCAGCCCCTTCAAAAGTTAAGGTTAACATCAAATCCTCAATTGGTTGATCCCAATTATTTTGATAATTTATTTTAAATTCGATTGGATCTTGCCATTTGAAATCTTGAGAACTGGCTGCCGAATTATTAGCCAATAATTCTAGACTTAAGGCTGGCTTTGAAAGATAAATGACTTTACGTAATTGAACAATTTCTGGCGACTGAACATCATTGCTATCCAAAGAATACACATGAATCAAAATAACTTTCTTTTCATTATCATCACCAGAAAAAATACTAGTTAATTTTAGCGAGGCTGAATTACCGAAGTCATCAAGAATAAATGCTCTGGCAGTTCCTTCTTGATTTTTATCTTCGGGATAACTCGACTTAACCAATTCAACTCCGTCAGGATATTCCACAACAACTTTCAAACGATTGGCATCAAACTCGCTTCTGGCTGATTTGGTAATTTTAATCGTACTTTCAATTTCTTGGCCGCCCATAATTTCATCACCGAGATCATAGCTTAGATCTAGCAATGATGAACCAATTTTGGTTTCATATGATGAGGTCGCCAGAAAACTTGAAGAAAAATTTTCTGGGCGATAATTCATCGCCAAACTAATCACCTTGGTCGTTTCAACTTCGCCAAAAAGCTGTCCTTTGACACTAAATTCCTTAATTTCAGCAGCTTTAATCTCAGCAATTTTCCAAATCCCACCCGAAGCGACATCTTGATCGAATTTTGGCTCACTGCTAACAAAAGAAAAACCTTCAGGAAAAGTAATTGAGAGCTCTCCCTCTTGCAAATTGATATTGCCTTGATTTTCTAATTTAATTTTGTATTCAACTTCGCCACCCGAAGCGACACTATCAGGCCCAGCAACATTAAAAAGTAATTTCTCACTCCCCCAACGAGAGCCAGTATCTTTGTTGTTGCTGAAAAAAATAAAACCAGCCGCTGCTACCAAAAAAACCACCAAAAGGATTCCAAACATTATTCCAAAAACTTTGCCTGCGACACTTTTTCGTTTGTGATGATTTTGACTAAACTTTTTCTGTTGAAAACTACTATGATAGGCATTCATATTTCTTTTTCGGTTAATTATTTTTATTTTTGATTAATTATTTTATGATAAAATTCCAAAGTTTCTCTGGTGGTTTCGTCCCAATCAAATTTACGTGCTTGAATTTTTCCCTTGGCAATCAGCTCGGTTTGTAAATTTTTGTCTTCCAAAATTTTTATCAGACCCTGATTAATTACTTCTTGTTTTTTTGGGTCAACTAGAATCGCCGCTTCGCCTAATGTTTCGACCAAAGCTGGGTGATTTGAAGCCAACACGGGAATATTTTTTGCCATCGCTTCCAGTGGCGGAAAACCGAAACCCTCATACAAAGACGGAAAAATAAAAACTTCGGCTCCTTGATAAAGCGGACCAATCTCGTCAGCCGCAATATAATTGGTCACTAAAATATCCTTTACATACGCCGACTTTTTGATCCGAGCTAATTTATTTTTGATTCCATGACCATGACGACCAGCCAGAACCAATTGATAATCACGATATTTTTCTTGATTACTATTTTTTAAAGCCTCAAAAGCTCCGACGATTCCCAAAATATTTTTGCGCGTTTCTAGTGTTCCCAGAAACAAAACATATTTGCCTTTGATACCAAATTTATTTTTGACGGCTTCGACTTCGGACAGTTCGGCTCGATTAAAAAATCTTTTATCGATACCATTATAAATCACTTTTATTTTAGTATCATCAATTCCAAATAAATATTGGACGTCATCTTTGGTCGAATTAGAAACCGCGATGATCCCCTGCGCCTTAGCCAGACTTTCCGGAATAACTTTTTGCAATCTTTCTGCTTCAGCTTTTTCAAAACAATTTTCAGCTCGAAATTCAGCGAGATCATGAATGGTCACAATCGATTTGCCATTATATGCCATCGGCAATTCACAAACTGGCGAATGGAAAAGATCCAAATTTTCTTTTTCAATCGCAGCCGCTGTCAGATAATTTGCATAACGTGTCGGTAAAAATTTTTTGTACTGTGAAAATGGAAAATAACGAATAATTACATTTTCTTTTTTGAACTTGGTAATTCTTTTTTCTTTGACCGCATGATCAAAAAACAACACATAAGTATTTTGTTTGTCTGAATTAATCAAATGGCGAACCAATTGATAATTGTAGTGACCAATTCCAGCAGCTTCACCTTCGGCTGGATTTAAAATTGTCCGACAATCAATTCCGATTTTCATAGGTTTACATTTAGCTGATTCTGTTATAGATTATAGCTCATTTCACAAACAGCCACAAGCTGATATAATATATAACAAGATGC
>JBAYNP010000089.1:0-3736 GCA_041678785.1 Patescibacteria group bacterium
ACGAAAAATGCTTTTACCACTAGTTACCTGCCAATAGAAAACAACCAGACCCAAAGCTCCGACAATAATCATAATCCAAGAAATGGTCGTCAAAAAGCTGGTGTCAAAATTAAGCAACAACAAAATTCCCCCGACAATCAAAAGAATCAGTAACATCAAAATTTCGACGACTTTATCGATAATGATCGTGCGCATGCTATCGGTAATCGCAATGCCGGAAGTTTTTTTCAAAATATAAGCTCGAAAACCTTCACCGACGACATAAAAAATCGGCACAATAAAGCTAATTGCAAACCAAGCAAATCTCGCGACTAAAATATAACGAAATCTAGCCAAGAAACCCTCGCCGTTGAGAATTATTTTCCAGCGCCAAGCATCAACTATAAAAATTGCCATAAAAATCACCAAGGCCAACAGAATCCACTCAAACTGAATATTTCCCAGCTCAAGTAAAACGTTGCCAATCCCAACTTGTTTGATAAAAACCACAAAAAGAGCTAGCCCCAAAGCCAGTGTCAAGATAAAAGCTAGCAATCCTTTTATTTTTTGCATTATTTATTACTAACCGTTTTGACGGTATTTTCAATCAATTTAGCGACCGTAATCGGTCCGACACCTCCCGGAGTTGGTGTCACCAATGAAGCGACTTTGGCAACCGAATTAAATTCAATGTCACCACAAATTTTCTTACCCACAAAAGAAATTCCGGCGTCAATCACAACACAGCCCCCCTTAAGCATTTTGCCAGTAATCAAATTTGGTTTGCCGACACCGGTAATCACAATATCAGCTAATTTCAATATCTTGGTTAATTCCTGAGTCGATTGACGGGTCACCATCACCGTCGCTTTTTGGTGAATCAAAATATTGGCTAGTGGGCGACCAATCAATTCCCCTGCTCCAACCAAAACCACATTTTTACCCGCCAAATCAATTTTATAAACTTTCAAAATTTCAAGAATTGCATCAGGAGTTGGTGGAACAAAATCGAAAGTTCCACTAACTAATTTACCAAGATTAGCCTCGGTCAAACAATCAACGTCAATTTCAGGCTTGATCGCATTTAAAACCTCGGCCTTATTGATCTTTTTTGGTAATGGCAATTGAATAATCAAACCCGATAATTTATTCTTCTTTTGAAAATTTTTTATCTTAGCTACTAAATCTAAAGTTGAAATATTGGCAGAAAATTTTTCTAACACAAAATCAATCCCGACTCGTTGACAGGCTTGGGATTTCTTTTCGACATAAGTCAGACTGGCTTGGTCATTGCCAACCAAAATAACTCCGAGCTTGGGAGTGTTTTTTTTTAATTTTAACTGAGCGACTTTTTTGGTCACGCGATTTAAAATTTGCTCGGCGATTTTGTTGCCATCGACAATTTGGGTCATTTTTGATTAATTTAATGCGATTATTTTAGCATAAAATGATAGAAAAGACAAACCACAATAAAGTCTTTTACTTTTGTCTTTTTCAATAAAGAGCTATAATTAATCTATGTCACAGATTACAATTAAAACCTGGCAAGGATTATTTATAATTATTTGTTTAAGCGTAGCTATAATTAGGCTCTGGGCTGGTTTTTATTTTGATAATTTTGAAACAGTTAGCACTACTAATTGGCTAAAATTTAATCCAAAACAAATTTTACTAACAAAGAATATTGACACACCTATTGATAATGAAATTAAAATTGAAAAATCACTTGCAACTCCAACAATAGTCAAGGGAATCTATTTAACGGGTTATACTTTTTCAAACAAAACCAGGCGAAATGAATTAGCTGATTTAATTCAACAAACCGAACTAAATTCAATGGTTATTGATACTAAAGATCCCAACGGTAATTTTACATTTTCTTTTTCTGATCCCCCCTTGGCTTCAATTCCCCTTTCTAAGGTTGCAATGGACGATGAAACATATAGCAATATTTTAAACGAGCTACAAGCAAAAAATATTTATACTATTGCTCGTATTACTACCTTTCAAGACGATATTCTAGCAAGGAGTCTTCCAGAAGAGTCACTCAAAAATAAATCAGGTTCAATTTGGCAGAATTGGAAAGGTTTGGCCTGGCTCGATATGACTAATCCTAAAGCTTGGGAAATTCCAGTTTTACAAGCCAAAAAAGCTGCTTCTCTAGGTTTTGATGAAATTCAATTTGATTATATTCGTTTTCCTTCTGATGGCGATACCAATCAAATTGCCTTTACTAATTTACCAGACAATAAGTATAAATATGAGATTTTAAATGATTTTTTTATCTACCTCAAAAAAGAGCTTGCTGATATTAAAATTCCAATTTCAATTGATCTTTTTGGGCTAACTTATCAAATACGAGAAGATAAAAATTATGATTTAAACATTGGTCAACGTCTAGTTGATTCCGCACTTTATTTTGATTATATTTCACCAATGGTTTATCCGTCGCATTACCCAACTGGTTATTTGGGCTATAAAAATCCTGCTGAATATCCTTTTGAAGTTGTGAATAAAGCCATGAAAGATGGTAATCAAATTATTGCTTCCATTCCAAATACTAAAGCCAAAACTCGTCCATGGCTTCAGGATTTTAATATGGGAGCTATTTATGATGCGTCGATGGTTCGTGCTCAAATAAAAGCTGTTGAAGATAATGGCGGATCAGGTTGGTTATTATGGAACCCGAGAAATGTTTATACATCTAAGGCGTTGAAATTAAAAGACACCTTTTAGGTGTCTTTGTTACTCTTTATGTCTTCATCATATTTTTTAAAAACATCATGTCTACCCGAATCATGCGCTTCTTCGGGCGTAAAGAATATCTTTGTAGCAGCTAAAGAAATCTCATTTTTATTTTTATCAAAGTATGAGACTTCTATACTCCTTCCGCAATCATCAAAAATTTCTGCGTTATCTGGAATACTCTGGAGAATAAACCATTCTTTTAGTTCACCAACTTTCATTTTTTCTTGTCCCCCTTTTATTTTAAACTGATTTTAATCTAAATTTAAAAATAAGTAAATAGATTTAAAAACAAAAAATCGCTCAATAATAAGCGATTTTTTGTTTTGAAATTTATAACTTAATTTCAAATTTTGAATACGAATAAGCCTTGAAAGCGACAATAAAACTTATGATCCCAGTTGTAATAAGGACGGCCGCGACCAGAATCGCCAATAAATCTGGGTAAACAAAAATTAAAATACCGAGCAAAATTGTGGCAATGCCTTCAAAAATAAAGGCCCAGGCAATACTTCGCATAAATTTGAAAATGATTTCAAGTTTTTCCATGGTTTTGTTTTTAATAATAAAGTTGGTTATATTATAGCATAATTTTTAAAATAAAACGTTCTAAAACATCTCGCAATGTCATCTTGATAAAACTTGCCAGGCTTAAAACAGTTTAATTAATATCGATTTTGCGATACATAAAACAATCTAGGTGTCATTTCGAACGGAATCCCAGTAATCTGGGATGCAGAGAGAAATCCCTCTCCATCCGAGGACGTTTTTGTAAAAATAAACTTTGAAAATAAGTTTAGTGCGTTCAACAAATTCTTTTTTTTAAATCAACACTTTGCCTTCCCGAGAGGGATTTCTCTCTGCGTTTCGAGTACGAAACTCCGTTCGAAATGACAGTAATTTTTTTGGTTTAAAAGCTAGGTATTATTTGATTAAAAAAATAAATCTAGACTTAAATTAATAAATTCAAAAAATTAATTTAATAAATCATCGTACAAATCTTTCCAGAGAA
>JBAYNP010000090.1:0-3613 GCA_041678785.1 Patescibacteria group bacterium
ATTCAATCACGGGAGCAAAATTATCCAGACCAAGTTTAATGGCTTTGAAAGAATCTTCTTCGGAAACTTCAGATCCATCGACATCGAGCATCGTCACACGATTATTTAAACCCGAAAGGACAACATTGATATCAGAAATAGCTCTTTCTTCAAAAGTTGGATTGACAATCAACTCGCCATTTTTGCGACCAATGCGCACGCCAGCAATTGGACCATCCCAAGGCAAGCTTGAAAGTGAAATTGCGGTTGAGGCGGCTACAATTGAAACGATATCAGCCGTATTTTTGTCATCATATGACAAAACGGTTAAGACGACCTGGACTTCATTGCGAATTTTGTCATTGATCAATGGACGAATCCCACGATCAATCATGCGACCAGTGGCGACGGCTTCATCGGTTGGACGACCTTCGCGTTTGATCCAGCGAGAACCTTTGATCTTACCAGCAGCGTAAAGTCTTTCTTCATACTCAATCGACAACGGCAAAAAATCCACGCCATCTCGGGGTGAATCATTGACCACACAAGTACCTAAAACCATCGTATTACCATATTGAACTGTGCAACTGCCACCAGCTTGCTGGGCAAGTTTACCAGTTTCAATAATGAGAGGACGACCAGCCCACTCAGTACTAAACTTCTTTGTTTCCATAATAGAAACCTTTCTTCTGGCCGACCAACAAACTCCAGGCTATGACAAAAATTCATTGCCTAACTGTTCACTGACCGACCAAACTTAATTTTATTTATTTACTTTTTTAAAGTTGCAATTTTTGTAGGACCGACCGGAGTCACGGGAGTTTCGTATTTACGATAAGCCTTGTTTTTGATCAAATATTTCTTTTTGTCGGCACTCAGATCAACAAAATTATCGCAAGCTTCGATCAATTTGGCTGAAGATGTCTCACCGAAGGCAATCACCTCGACTTGATTCCCGTGATATTGAAGGTATTTTACCAATGGCACAAAATCACCATCACCAGTCACTAAAATGATTACATCAAGTCCAGCTGACATTTTGAAAGTGTCGACGGCAATGCCGACATCCCAATCGCCCTTTTTCATTCCACCAACAAAAATCTGGAGATCCTTCATTTGAACCTCAAAACCTTGTTTATCTAATGCTTCAAAAAAAGCCTGCTCTTCACCAGAGTCAGACTTTATGACATAAGCGATAGCGCGAATCAGTTTGCGATCAGCGACGGCTGTTTCGAGCACATTGGCAAAATTCACCTTGGAATCAAAAAGATTGCGAGCTGAATAATACATATTCTGCACGTCAACAAAAACGCCAATACGCTGATCTTTGTGTTTAATCATGCCAAAATTATTTTTTCAAACCAAGCTTTTTGATCAAGCTATTATAAGATTTGAAGTCTTCGAGTTGCAAATATTTGAGAAGTTTGCGTCTCAAACCAACCTTTTTCAAAAAACCACGACGTGATGAAAAATCATGTTTGTGCTCTTGGAGATGTTTGGTAAGATCTTTAATTTCAGCCGTTAAAACCGCGATTTGGACTTGAGGAGAACCAGTGTCGCTCTTGTGGACTGAAAACTCGGTAATAATTTTGTCTTTTTCAACTTTACTCAACATGTCTAATAAATTAACTTAATTGATATGTCTCAGTATAGCAGGTTTAATTATTTTTATCAAGTGTTTTATGAATAAACGCCTTTTTAGCTTGTTTTTAGCTTTTTAGTAGGCTGACAAAGATATTTTTTCTTAAGTCTGACAATCACTATCAATAAAATAACAAAAATTCCTGCCACCCAAAAAGTCTCGCCTTTTATATTAAAGCCTGTTAAATCATATAATACAAAAATATTGTAGACAAAATGCAAAAATGTACATAGTACTAACGCACGAATAGCTATACAGCATTTTTTGAAAAAAGAAAATTTTTCTTGCGACAGGAAGGCACCCATTAGACCACCGAGAAGTGCATGTAATAAAGTCGCGGTAGCAAAACGTGAGACGACAACCTCTGGACCCTGAGAAATAATGTGCATTACGTTTTCACAAGTTGCGAAGCCTAAACCAACCGTAATTCCGTAAATAACTCCGTCAATCGGCTCGTCAAAGTCTTTTTGATGATAAACATAAAAACGTAATATCAAAAATTTTACCAACTCTTCCAAAAACGCCAAGACAGCCACAAATATTATAATTTTATCCAAAGAAGATAACCACGAAACACTGATATAGGTATAAATAGTTGGGATTTCAAAAAAATAAGATAGCGCTCGCAACACAAAACAAGAAGAAAAACCCATCAAAAAAACTTTTATCAAAAGTTTTAATGGTTCTGGATGACGATAATCATAAAATCTAAAATACCACAACCAAAAAAGTGGTGGAATAAAAATCGCACCAAAAAAAATCACATGATAGATAACTTGATTGATTGTTTTTATGAATTCAAGATCAAACATAACTAACCAAAGTTGCCGAGAAAAACACTCGGCAACTTTTTAATTTATATACTTATTTTTTATGACCGCAATCTACACCTCTAGTCAATTGCCATACCAGAAAGATGAGAACCAAGACAATTATAATCGCCCAGACAATCGCTGGAGTAATACTAATTTTTTCTTCGGTCTGAGTAATTATCTTTCTGATGATCGGACTAGCTTCAGCAACACGACGAATCTTTTTGGTGATATAGGTCGTGCTTTCCTTGTCTCTATTTTGTTTAATCTGATCAATTCTAGCGGTGTCTTCTTTGGCAACTTCATAATATCCAAAATTAACATTTTCAATGTTTTCATTTTGATACATCGATAGCCACAAAACGTCGCTTTCACTAGTTAATTCATAATTTTCTGGTAAACCATCACGAGAAATAAAGACAATATAATTTCCTTCTTCTAATTCATTAAAGTTGTAACGACCGTCAGCTCCAGTTTGTTGAGCTAAAGTTATCTTGTCTTTTTCGGTATTAAGAATTTGATCACCATCATCGACGTACAATTCGACAATAATATCTTTGGCGCCAATTTCAGTTTCATCTTTTTGACCATTAGAATTAGCATCAATAAAGACTAGACCAGAAATACTACCAGTCAAAGTTTCCATCAAAGAAACATGACCCGGACGACCAGCAATAGCATAAAGACCATTTAGCTGAGATGTCCAGCTTTCATAATAATAATAATCATTATCTTGGCTGGTTTGAGTAGCTTCGAGCTCTTCCCAAACTCCTGGAGAATGGAAAACATAATGATAGAAAGAAACATTTTTTGAATCAATTTGATTTTCAATCAACCAATTCTTGTCAACGCTAAATTTGACCATCACTTCGTCGACATTAGCTTCATTTAAATTACTTTCGATTTCAAAATATTTATAAACTCGAGAAGTTGATCCAGGAACATTAGCAATATCGCTTGATTTGCTAGTCGTAATAGCCTCGGCAGTTGGGTTTTCAACATTAGCTAAGAGTTTCAAGCTCACTGTTGCCGCTCCAGCTGGTTTATTTAAATCAAGTGTTAAATCAACGGGAACAAAGTTTGCTCCAGCCTCAACGGCCTCAGCAGCCTCACCGACGGTTGTAGGAGTCCCATTGTATTGAGTGGTGCTAAACAGAACGTTACCCGTAATATCATAAGG
>JBAYNP010000091.1:0-3553 GCA_041678785.1 Patescibacteria group bacterium
AACGCATTTTGATTTGTACTTTTTGACCGCAAAAAGTACCAAAAACTCTTGGGGGTGGCAAATTCCCTCATCACGTTGATTAACGTTCGCAATTCCTAGCTACAACGGTTGGGGTGCCACCCCCAAACCCCCGGGTGCTTCTAAAAATTTCAAAAACAAAATTAAAACCGTCTTTTTTTATAATTCACTCAACCAATGTTCGCGGTCGAAATTTAGCGTTTGTGTGCTAATACCAAAAAAACCCGACAACGTCGGGCTTTTTTGGTTAAATTATTTCACAATATATTTTATAAACTGACGTTTGCCTTTTTGAATCACCGAACCAGACTGTGGTTTGAAATCAAAATCTTTGATTACTTCGCCATCAATTTTAATCCCATTGCCTTCGATCAATCGGCGAGCGTCGCTTTTGCTGGCGACTAATTTTGATTCAACTAAGATATCAATAATGTCAGTTGCGGTCGTTTTAAACTCATCAATTTCGTCAGGTGCTTGTTTGCCAGAAATAACCGTATTAAAAAAATCTTGGCCTTCTTGAGCGCCAGTTTCACCCCAATAAATTTTGGTAATTTCAAAAGCGAGCTGAGCTTTGATATTTCGTGGGTTAACACCAGAATCAAGTTCACGTTTAATTTCGGCAATTTGTTCAATTGGTAAATCAGTGGCATGCGTGAAATAGGTGATAATCAAATCATCACCAAGACTCATGACTTTGCCATACATATCTTTTGGCTCATCAAAAAGATTGATGGTATTACCCCAGCTCGAACTCATTTTGCGACCATCGGTACCTTCGAGTAAAACATTAGTCAAAATATCCTGTGGTTCTTGACCATAATGTTTTTGAAGGGTTCGCCCAGCGAGCAAATTAAACCATTGATCAGCGCCACCAAGCTCGAGATCGGCTTTGATCATCACTGAATCATAACCTTGCATCATTGGATAAAGCAATTCTCGAAGAGAAACGCGACTGCCTTTATCGAGGCGGGTTTTGATATTGGTTCGGCTGGTAAATTCATTGATTGAAAATAAATCAGCCTGTTCACCAATTTCCCAGTAAGTTAATTTTTTTAACCATTCGGAATTGTATTTTATCTCAGCTTTTTTAATATTGATTAATTTTGACAGTTGCTCGATATAAGTCTTGAGGTTTTTCTTAACAACTTCTTTGGAAAGCATCGGTCTTTCGGCATCTTTGTCGCTGGTGTCACCAATCGTGCCTGTAAAATCACCGATCACAAGGACAATTTGACAGCCAAGTTCTTGGAGTTTTTTCAACTTCAAAAGAGGGACGGCTCGTCCGAGATGAATATTGGGACTGGTCGGATCAATGCCCAGCTTGACGCGAAGTTTTTCGCCAGCCAAGAGTCGCTTTTTGAGGCGGTCTTTATCGACAATTTGATCAATGCTGCGAGTTAAAATGTCATTGATAATTTCTTCTCTAGTTAACATAAAATTTGAATTAGTATTGATTTTATTCTAACAGAAATGAGTAAGATTTGAAAGGTTTGGCGTGTTTTTGTTTTTTATTGAAAAAATCCTTAGATTTGCTATACTTAGTTTAATTAAGAAATAATTATATGCAAACATTTATCAAAGATTTGGCAAAATTCAAAGATCAAGAAGTGACTCTCAAAGGCTGGGTCTATAATTTTCGTTCGTCTGGTAGTCTATATTTCTTGCAACTTAGAGATGGCACTGGCTTCGCTCAGATTGTGGTTTCTCAAAATGGCGTTGACCAGAAGTCTTGGCAGAATTGCGAACAAATTACTCAGGAAACTTCGATCGTTGTTATGGGTCAGGTGAGTCAGCATCCGAAAATGCCTGATGTTTATGAAATTCAGGCCAAGTCAATCGAAATAATTAGCGTCGCTGCCGAATATCCGATTAGCAACAAAGAACATGGTCCAGAGTTTTTGCTCGACAATCGTCATTTATGGCTACGTTCGACCAAACAATGGGCGATTCAACAAGTTCGCAATACAGTCATCAATGCGACCTATGATTTTTTTGCTCAAAATAATTTTATCAAAATCGATTCTCCAATTTTGACACCGAATGCGTGTGAGGGGACAACGACTCTTTTTGAAGTGCCATATTTTGATATGGGTAAAGCGTATTTATCCCAGTCAGGTCAATTGTATATTGAAGCGGCAATTTTTGCTCACGGTCGCGTCTTTGATTTCGGGCCAGTTTTTCGAGCTGAAAAATCCAAGACTCGTCGACATTTGACCGAATTCTGGATGATGGACGCCGAAATGGCTTTTGTCGAACATGAAGAAAATATGAAAACCCAAGAAGCTTTAATCAGCTATATTGCCAGTCAGGTAGTTGAAAAGAATGTTAAAGAATTAGCGATTTTGGAACGCGATATCGAAGCTTTGAAAAAAATCAAAGCTCCGTTTGGTCGCATAACTTATACTGACGCCATTAAAAAACTTCAAGCCTTGGGTTCAGATATCAAAGATGGCGACGATCTTGGTGCCGATGATGAAACACTTTTGACTCAAGATAGCGTCACCCCAATTTTTGTCGAAAAATGGCCAAAAATTATCAAAGCTTTTTATATGAAGCGTGATCCTGAAAATGAAAACTTTGTTTTGGGTTCAGATATGATTGCTCCCGAAGGTCATGGAGAAGTGATTGGTGGCTCACAGCGTGAAGATGATTATGATATTTTGTTAGCACGGATTGAAAAAGAAGGTTTGAATCGAGCCGATTTCGAATGGTATTTGGATTTGCGAAAATATGGTTCAGTGCCACATTCTGGTTTCGGTTATGGGCTTGAACGCTTAGTCGGTTGGATGTGTGGGATTCATCATGTGCGTGAAACTATTCCATTTCCGAGGTTGGTGAATAGGTTGAGACCGTAAAAAGTTTATCCACAGATGTTTTCCTGATATCAGGAAAACATAATATTTATAAAAAATGAAATCAGAAATTATAAAGAGTTATTTTGAAGATTTTAACAAATTTGTATATGAAACCAATGATTTAGAATTTTGGTTTGCTAGAGATTTACAGAATTTGTTAGGATATTCAAAGTGGGAAAATTTTTTAAATGTCATAAGAAAGGCTAAAATTGCTTGTTTAAAATCTAACGTAAGAGTAGGCGATCATTTTGCTGATACAACAAGAGTTATAGATATGCCTAATGGTGGAATAAAAGAAACGGAAGATATGTTTCTAACGCGTTATGCCTGTTATTTGATTGCACAGAATGGTGATTCATCAAAAGAACAAATAGCTTTTGCAATGAGTTATTTTGCTATTCAAACTAGAAAACAAGAACTATTGGAAAAAAGAATAAATGATCAAGAAAGACTTCAAACTAGAGAAAAATTAAGTTTTTCTGAAAAAGTATTTTCGGGTGTCGTTTTTGAAAAAGGTATCGATAGCCAAGGATTTGCGATCATTAAGAGTAAAGGAGATAAAGCTTTGTTTGGTGGATATAATACCAATGAAATGAAAGAACGATTGGGAATTCCAAAAAATAGACCGCTGGCTGATTTTTTACCAACCATAACGATTAAGGCCAAAGATTTTGCTAATG
>JBAYNP010000092.1:0-3518 GCA_041678785.1 Patescibacteria group bacterium
TATTCAAAACGTAGTAATATACGCATTGCTAGAGACGTTGGATGGCTACTTTGTCGCAAGACAAAGAGGAAAGTCCGAGCACTCCTTGGGTACGATTTGTCCGTCAAAAGATAATTTGTAGCTCAAGAGCAGGGTAGTGGGTAACACCCATCCTTTGGCGAAAGCTAAAGCGAGGTGCTAACAGAGACGCTGGGGAAAGAAATTGATCCAGGTTCCTATTACAGGAATAATCTTCATATAAGCCTTTGGACGAAGTTGAAGACTGAAACGGCTAAATCCTTACCTGGGTGAAAGACCAAATTTGGTAGGTCGTTAGAACTTATCAGCAATGATAAGTCTAGATAAATTGTCATCGCTTGCCATTAAGATTTGATTTATCAAATCGGCAAGAGACAGAACTCGGCTTATAGGCTTTTCTAGCAATTTTTAAAATCATGAAAAAAGCAGAAACAATTTTTACCGCAATTCTGGTACCGCTTGATTTTATTGCTTTACTTGGAGCTGGACTCACAGCTTATTTTTTGCGTTTTAGTGCTTTGACCGAAATTCGTCCAGTTTTTTTCGAAATTCCTTTTGATGTTTATTTTGGTGGGGTTATTTTAATTAGCTTGATTTGGCTAATTATTTTTGTTTTAGTCGGCTTGTATCAAATGCGGGTTAAAAAACGTTGGATCGATGAAACTATCAAAATTATTTTAGCTTGTTCGACTGGGGTGATGGTGATTATTATTGCAGTTTTTTTGAGTCGTGAACTTTTTTCTTCAAGATTTATAATTCTGGCTGGCTGGATTTTGGCAATGATTTATACAACCCTAATTCACACCACAATTCGTTTTATAAAAAATGCTTGTGTTAGAAAAGGGCTTGGGGTCTATAATGTAATTTTGATCGGTCAGGATAAAGTGACCGAAGAAATTGCTGCTACGATGTATCGCCAAACCAATCTGGGTTACAAAATTATTGAACGTATCAAAAACGAAGAAGACATCACTCAAGAAAAATTAGCTGAAATTAAAGATAAGCACAATGGTCGCATTGATGAAATTATTCAAGGCGATTCAGATTTGCCTCGAGAAGTAAATGAAGATTTGCTGGATTTTTGTAATCAGAATCATATTGTTTTCAAATATGCTGCCGATATGTTCAATACTCAAGCGACCAATATTCGCGTTGAAACTATCTCGGGGGTGCCGATTATCGAAATCAAAAAAACTCCGCTCGAAGGTTGGGGGAGAGTTTGGAAAAGAATTTTGGATGTGATCTTGTCAGCGATGGCTTTGATAATTTTATTGCCAGTTTTTGCGATGGTGTCGCTAATTATCAAAATAGATTCGACGGGTCCAGTTTTTGTGGGCTTGAAAAGAATTGGTGAAAAGAAAAAGCCGTTTGTGCTCTACAAATTTCGTTCGATGATTATCAATGCCGATAAAATGAAAAAAGATTTGCTGGACAAAAATGAACGCACGGGCCCACTTTTTAAAATGAAAGACGATCCTCGGGTGACTGGTTTTGGTAAATTTATCCGCAAATTTAGTATCGATGAATTGCCACAGTTTTGGAATGTGTTTAAGGGTGATATGAGTTTGGTCGGTCCGCGACCACATGAGCCAGAAGAAGTCAGTGCCTATGGTCCCAATCACAAGCGTTTACTCGATATCAAACCTGGTATAACCGGCATGGCTCAAATTTCAGGTCGAGCTGACTTGGATTTTGAAGACGAAGTGCGTCTTGATACCTATTATATTGAAAATTGGTCAATTAAACTTGACTTATATATTCTGACCAAGACTCCGCTGGTCGTCTTTTCTCGCAAAGGAGCGAAATAAGGTTGTTGTAAATATGGCAAAAAACGTTATTTTACCTCTTGACAAAAAATCAATTTTAACGTAAAGTGTAGAAGTTATTTAGTTAGATTATTACTACTATTATAGTGATTAGCAGCACAGTAGCAACAACCCACAATTTAGTTTTTCTTTTGCTCTAAGTTAGTGTAACATTAACTTACTTTTTACGTCTTATTTAGTATAAGTAGATGGAACCAAAAATTCGCGACAAATTTCTCATTCATAAGGTTGCCAAAGGAGATTCAGATGCCTTCGGAAAGATTTATGAAAACTATATCACGAAGATTTATCGCTTTATTTTTTTTAAGGTTTCTAGTAAGGAAATTGCTGAAGATTTGGCTAGTCAGGTTTTTTACAAATTATTGACCACGATCAAAAATCCTGAAGTTAAAATTGAAAATTTACAAGCATTTTTATATCAAATTGCCCGCAATTTGGTAATCGATTATTATCGCCAAAACAACAAAACGGTTGATTTGGAAGATGATATTATTGATACCGAAATTAGTTCACAGGAAAAAATAATTGAAAAAATAGATCTCAAGGCCGATATCGAAAAAGTTCGTCAAGCACTCGACGGAATGAAAGAAGAATATCGCGACTTGATCATCTGGTATTATCTCGAAGGTTTACAAGCTCAAGAAATCGCCGGTTTTCTAAACAAGACTCCAGGAGCAGTCAGGGTGTTAATCCACCGCGCTCTCAATCAACTTAAAACTAAACTCGAAGCATAAAAATGAATTCACTCCAAAAACAATTCAAAGATATTACTCCGAATACCCAATGGCAGAGCTCACTTAAAAGTGAGTTAGTTTCGTTTGCCAAGGATGAATTGATTACTGTCAGACGTGAAAATGTTTTCGAAGGTTTCAAATCATATTTTCAATTCAATAGTTTTGCCAGAGCGATGACTGTGGCTTCTTTGGTTTTAGTCGCCGTGACTGGCAGTTCGATTTTGACGGTTAGTGCTTCGAGAAACAGTCTACCAGGGGAGACCCTTTATTCAGTCAAACGCATGAGTGAGACCGTCCAAAACGTCATTACTTCGAGACCAGAAGCGCGTGTTCGTTTGAAATTATCTTTTGCCAAAGAAAGATTAAACGAAGCCCAACAAATTGCTCGCGTCGAGACTGTGGATAACAATTCCCAACAAAAACTTGATCAGACGATGATTGATTTCCAAAAAGAAATCGAAGGTGCTCAGAAAGTTCTTGACGAAATTAAAAATGCCAAAGGCGAAGTCAGTGCTGATGTTGTCGCTGAGTTAGCTTACTACAAAGTTGCCGTTGACAATAACAATCAAGTCGCTGTCGAAAATAATACCCCAGCCAAAGATGATCAAGGTAATGTCGCTGTCTTGGGCGGAGTGGAAGTAGCGACTGTCGGTGCGTCAACAGGAATTCTAGCTGAGGTCGATGCCAAGGCCAAAGAATATCAGGCGATTTTTACTGATTTGAAACAAAGTAATTTAGTTAATGAAAATAATACCGAAGTTAATAAAGCGATGGAAGCGACCGCTAAATTAGTTCAGATTGATCCGATAGTGGGTACGGAGAATGTTGAAAATAAAGATAATATAAAAGATAACCAAACAGAAAATAAGACAGATGTTGTTAGTACGCCAGTCGTACCAAAGATTGTTGAGCCAGAAATTCAGGGTTTGATTATTCGAGA
>JBAYNP010000093.1:0-3450 GCA_041678785.1 Patescibacteria group bacterium
GAGGATTAGTGTTTGGGTTACTACTTTTGAGAGTTCCATGTTTATTACCTTACAGTAAGGTTACATATAAATATTACTAAAAAATAAGTGTTGACTGTTCAACGCCAAAAATTAATGCGCAGCCAACTTACTTCTCCCAACCTACTTATTGCAGGCATCATCGGTTCAGTTGGATTCAGTCGAACTTACGCGCTAAATCCTACCCCTTGGACTTGGGGTAAGCAATAGAATAATAGAGCAAGTTTGCTTTTAAGATTTGTGGTTGACTGTTGCCTAACATATATAACTAAAATATATGTATATAACTAAAAAACTGTTATCCACATTATTTGACTGTTCAAGCCTAAGAGAAAAAGGGGGGGATTTACGAAACTCAGTATCTCTTTAAAGAGAACTAATAGTAATCAGTGTTATAATCTCTTTTTCTCCGCTGCACAACAAATAATGAACCCGTAACGCTACATGCCATAATAGCTACAATTGCGCCAACCGCAACTAAATTATCCTCACTAAGATCTATCAAGACGTTTTGTATAATTCCCAATTTCCCCTGCACCCTTAAACTTGCTGAAGCGAACCATTCAGTGATGGAAAGCCACAGTCCCTTGTTCATAGTTGAAGAAGAAGATGCTGCCAGAGAACTGGGTAAAGTTATTCCTAACGCCTTAAGAAAATTTGGGAAATCTACGAGGAGAATTGAGCCGTCAGCAAAAATAAGGATTGCCCTGTTGCTGTCCAATAAAGGTATTATTTTGATTGCTTCATCATTTCCAAACTGTAACGATTTTAATGTTGAAAGCAAGTCTTGTATGTCTTGGGTGCTGCTTAGTGACACGGTTAAGTGTAGTTGTTGGCTTTTGAGGAGATTAAATAAGTCTGATGGAGACAAAATTTCTATCAAGCTTGCTTTCAAAGCTTTATTCAATGTTGAACTATCTGCTATGATTGTTGTGTCAGAGTTAGAAAACAACAGTGCTTTGTATAGGGCTGCTGCGTCTACTAGTTGTATTGTGCCGTCGGGCATAATTATTAATGCTTTTACACCGTCAACTGTTGGTATTATGCGTATTGTTTCAACCCCGTTTTGCTGTAATGCTTTCAGTTGCAGAAGCAGATCTGTTAAGGTTTGGTTCTCCGCTAAAGTTATGCCCATAGCTTTCAGAAAAGTCGCTGTATCCACAAGGTAAAGAGAACCATCTGGCAACACAATTATGGATTTTGCTGCGTCACCCAAAGGCACGATTCCTATTGATTCTGAACCTGTTTTCTCCATGGCTTTTATAACTGTAAGGATGTCTTGTGCAGTTGCGTTTTCGGAGTATCCAAAAGAAACTTCGATACCAGCAGTTAATTCTTTTAGTGTGGCAATTATGCTTTGGATGGTTAAAGTGTCAATTAACTGTTGTTGTAGTCCCATGTTTTTTTGTGTGGAACCAAGAATTTGGAGTAGTTCAGAGGGGGATTTGCCTAATGCTTTCGCTAAATCGTTTACGTCTATTATGTTCATGTTTGCAGTTGCGATTATGCCTAGTTCTTTGTATAATGCGTTTATATCAGAGATTGTTAAGGTGCTGGTTTGTGTGAAGCCTAATGCTTTGTATAAAACTGATGTATCTACGATTGCTAAATCATCAGTTAAGGTTTGCTGTATAGCCCTGTTTCCTTGTATAGTGGAGAGGAGCTGAATTAAATCTGTAAGCGAGATACCTAACGCCTTTGCTAAACTGTTAGTGTCTACAACTGTTAAGCCACCAAGCAGGAATTGTTGCATCTCAATGTTTCTTTGTGTAGATGACAAGATATGTGTTAATTCAGTTTGGCTGATTCCAATTGCTTTGGCCAACGCAGATAAATCTATGATGCCTAAAGCTCCAGTGTTTGTGACAACTAAAGCTTTTCCTGAATCAACTAAATCAGTTATTGATATTGACTCTACATTACCTGTTTGCAGCGCCTTCAGTAATCCAGAATTATCTATGATTGCTATGCTACCTGACGAAGTGAATAATAACGCGGTGTTTGAGTTTAATATTGGGATTATCCCTGATGTGTCAGACGACAGTTTTAGGTAGGAGTTTAATGCTGAGAGGCTACTTACTACTTGTAGTTGCTCAGTTGATAACTTAGCAAGTTCTTTAAGTAATGTGTTTGAGTCGATGATTGTGTTTAAAGCAGTTAACGAAAACTGCATAGAGATTCCCCTTACTGCCGCATCTTGTAAGGTTGCTGTTTCTGGCAGCAGAAAAATGTTTGCCTTATTCAAGTTTAACGTAGAATCTAAATTGATTTGGGCTAAACTATTTTTGGCAATTGTTATCCCCCGCGATACTGTACTAACGGGTGTAATATATTGAGCTAAAGGAAAAGTTAGATCCTGTAATTCTATAGACGAATTATAGAACATAAGTAGGACTGTATCTAATTGCCAAGTGCTAGAATAAGCGTCATTAGTTTCTATTGATCCTATAAATCTTATGTAGAAAGTTGTGTTTTTGCTGTCAATCCATGAAGCGATAGAAACGTTATTCCATTGGTTTGGTGTTAAAGTTGTTATTGTTGTCCAAGTTGTGTTGCCTACATTCCAGCCTTGCACAACCAAGTTTTCTGCGGTGCTGTTTGGACCTGTGTAAATGGCTAATTCGCGGTTTGTGTAGTTTGTTGGTATCTCCGTAAATTGTTCTTCTATTTGAAGTTCATAGTTGAGTTCGTTGATGTCGATGTATAGGATGCGCCATGTTTCGGTTGTGTCGCCTGCGTCAGATGGGTTAGTGGGTGTTGTATAGTCGTTTGTGGTATCCCGCTTCATTGAGCCGCCCGTGGTAGCGTCATAGTAGAGGCGAAGGTTCGCTGCGGGTACGAGTCCTATCCAGTAAGTTTGACCCGCCACCACTTTAGGTCGGCTGCCAGCGGTGTAAGTGAGGGTTTTTGTTCCTGCCGTGGTAGAAACTGAAACAGCGTTGCCTACACCATTAGTGAGCAGAACCCCTGATGAGTCAGTGATTACTGCTTTCACGTTAACTGTTGAAGCTCCGCGCCCATAGAACTTTACGTCGGCAACTTCACCCGTGGTTGCAGCGGTTACAACTGCCCCCCTGAACTCGCCTGCAGCTACTGTGCGGTAACTTGTGCCTGCGCCCGATGTGTCGCCGAGGGTGCTGGTTCCTGTGTCCGTGTCGGCTTCCGTTAAGGTATCATTGATTAAGTCTGGTCCATATTGCTGCGCGGTAAAGTTGCTGTGTGTACCAATATCGGCGGTTGAATCAACATCACTAACTTGCTGAATATACGGGTAAAATGGCTCCGCAGATATCGGACCAATATATGCATCTGCGATTACACAGTCATCCATAAGAACTGTGATGGCAGTTGATGGCTCCATTGAGCCGAATACTATGGTGTCAGCGACTGTTGTGCTTCCTGTTGTGAGGCTTGTTTGGGCAACGTCGGATA
>JBAYNP010000094.1:0-3430 GCA_041678785.1 Patescibacteria group bacterium
ATGTATAAGTAAACTAGACGCCATTGGACAATTAATAGACATACTAGAAGATGGAAGATATAAAAAAACAGCATTTAAATTTAAAGAAATTAAAAATAGATAACACATGACACAAACAAAAGAAGAAACCATTGCAACATTAACCAAATGCTGTAATGAATATGCCAAATTAGTAAAAGAAATGCAAATCAAGATGAACGAAACAAATGATAAATTTGATAAGCTAGCAAGAGAATACTTCGAATTAACAAAACTATAAGAATAACATGGGAAAAATAGAAAACTTCAGACACAACTCAATAAGATTTGAATTTGACAACGGAAACTCAATAGATGCTATATTCGGATATGGCACATATTCAGATAACTATGATATACCCTCTACTATAGAAGAACCATTAAAAGGATTCTATACATTTAGAGAAAGCACAACCATAGAATCAATGTTTAACTGCAGCGAAAAACTAAAGAAAAGCATTGAAAAGAAATATGGCGAACAACCACTCAATAGAATCTCTATAGAAGACTGGATGGATATAGCCTATAAGATCAAAGAAGAAATTAAACCAACTAACTAATAGTTGGCTTAATAGAGCATAGATAAATACAAGCGAAGAGTTTGAAATACAACCTAGTAGACCTTGTATGAAAACGTTGGCTATAAACCCGTTCTATGTTCTACTAAACCAATTATTAACTAAAAAAATGTATAAAATAATAAAACAATAATAAATAAATGAATACAGAACAACTTTATCAAGACTTTACAACAAAACTTATGCCTAAAATAGCAGATGGACTAACAATCACAAAAGAATACTTCACTGACTTATTCGGAAGATATGTCAAATATCTCATTATGATAGATGGACTATACGTATTAATAACATTTCTAACCATAATAACAGGAATCATAATTGCAATCAAAGGATATAAAATAGGAAAAACAAAAGACTGGAATGGAGATGGATTCCCAGAATTCCCATTAATCCTTATATCAACAGTCATACTAATAATAGGATCAATTATATTCTTTTGTGAAGTAAACAAACTAATCAAAGACATATACATCCCAGAAATAAGAATATATGAAGAACTAAACTACTTAAAACGTTAAAATGACAATCATACCAGAAGAGGACCTTAAACTACTTAAGGCTTACATAGCCCGCGAAGCAATGGATTATAACCCAGCCAAAGACAAAGACTGGGAATCCAGAGCTTTAAGCAGGCTATTAAACAAGATAATAGACACAAAGATAAACTATCTTACCATAGAATCACTAACACATATGGGAGCAAAAAAAAGAAGCATAACCATAGAAATAGAAAAATCATACACACGACACGCAAAAGATATAAGCTTTATGTTTAGCCCAGAAGAAGATACAGAATCAGAAAACTTCCTATTAGACATAACAAATGGATGTACAATAGGAACAGAAACGAGCCAAACACATCAAAGATGGTTTACAGAAGAAGAAGCATATAGACCAACAACAACAGGAATACAAGGACAAACAGGACAACTACCAATATCAGGATATACACCAAGACCAGAAATAATGACAGCAATAACAGGAAGAACAACATATATAATGTGTACAAATTGTGGAAGAATAAAAGAAAGAGGAACGACATGCACTGGATGCCATGACATAGAAATAAACAATACACCACAACTAGGATCACAAGAACAAATAGAAAGACTACAACAAGAAGAAAGAATGATAGAACTAGGAGCAATAACAACAGGAACATTCATAACAAACACAAGACAACAAGAAACAAGAATGTGTCAAAATTGCGAATTAGTAACAACAGACATGATAAGATATCAATATTGCGAAGAAGCAAACAATGAAGCAAGACCAGAAATACCATTTTAACCTTGGCTCGAAACCAAGACAAATGAAACGGGACAAAAACAAAAATAACAATAAAACAAATGAATAAAACAACAAATAAAACAAATAAAACAAATAAAACATATAACGCAGAAAAGAAAACATTAAAAGGAATTAAAGCATACTACAGCTTATGTAGAATGAATAGACGAACAGAAGCCAAGAAATTGAGCAAAATCAAATTCTACAAGGTAAGATAAGATATTAACGCCAAAGCTCTCAAATTTGTCCCTTGAGAGCCGAGGCGGTTAAAATTAGTATCTTTCACTCTTCCCCTTATTGCAATAAACAAGCTTCTAGATTTGACGCTAGATAAGGCAGTTAACAAACCAAACGCGGACTTGACTGTGAATAAGTGGAAGAATAAAGGAAGTTAATAAAAAACTTAAAACACAAAAAAAACATGAAATTTCACGAAGGACAAAGAGTACAATGTATAATACGAGGAACGGTAATATATAATGCCAAAATTAGAATAGAAAAAAGACCATATATATGCCAAAATCAAGAACCAGGAAATTCACCCAGCAACAAACTAGGATATAAATACGGATTCGTACTAGATAATAATTTCGAACAATACGAATTAGAAGAACTAAAACCACTAGAAACCCACCAAGAAAGATTAAAAAAGGCAGAAAAATTACTAAAAAGAGCAAAAATCCTTAAATAATGGAAACAACACAAGAACAAAAAATAATAGAACTCTGCATCAAAAACTTACCAAAAACAAGAAACATGATGCTAAACAAATACAAAACACAAGTAATCAAAAACCTTAACAAATTAATAAATAACAATAATGGAAAAATTAACAATGAATCTTATGACAGAACTAACTAAACAATTAGAACAAACATTAGATGATTATAAGAAAGACCTATGCACAACGCCAGGTCAAACCAAAGAAGAAATTGACGAATTCATTAAGAGATTGACAGATCTGAAATATATGCTAGAAACAAAAATAAGCATACTAGAAAAAATTAGTCGACAATTACACTTATCAATTCCAGTCTAACATGAAAACAAAATTCAAGCACGGACAAAAAGTAGAATGTTCAATAGGAGGAGTAACAATAAAAGACGCAAAAATATCAATAGATGAATCTGGAACACCTTATATATGTCAAGATTATAAACACGGATCAGACACAGAAAATAAACTGGGATATAAATATAGTTGGGAATTAGACGAAGACTTTAATGATTGCAATCTAGACTATCTTAGGCCAATGATAACAATAGAAGAAAGAAGAAAAAAAGCAGAAAGATTACTAAAAAGAGCCGGAATCTTAAAATAAACCTAAAACAATGAACATAACAACAATAATAGCAATGATGACAATTATAGGAATATTAACAATTCCAATAATCACACAATAACATGAGAAAAATAAGCAAGGCAAAACAAAGAGAAAACTTTGAAGCAACATATGGAAGGCCAGGATCAGAAAATGAAATGAAACAATTCCTAAAAAGCATAGGAGTATGCATGCTTTCAACAGAAAAAATAAAAGAAA
>JBAYNP010000095.1:0-3425 GCA_041678785.1 Patescibacteria group bacterium
AGGGTTATATTTTCCCAGATACTTATCATATTACGACGACGGCCACGGCTGAAGAAATTATGGATAAGGCACTCTCAAATTTTGGTAATAAATTGACACCGGAATTGCGAGCCGAAATAAAGGCTCAAGGCAAAACAATTTATGAAATAATTACTCTGGCTTCGATTGTGGAAAACGAAGTTGCTAAAGCCGAAGATATGAAAATTGTGGCGGGGATTTTTTGGAATCGCCTGGATATCGGGATGGGATTACAATCTGATGCCACGATCAATTATATTACTAGTGGCAAGACGACTCGACCAACTGCTGATGATTTAAAAATTGATTCGCCATACAATACTTACAAGTACCGAGGCTTGCCACCGGGCCCAATCGCCAATCCTGGCATTGCTTCAATTGAGGCGGTGATCAATCCGACAAAAACCGATTACTTATATTTTTTGACGACCCCAGATAAGCAAACAATTTTTTCAAAAACTTTTGAAGAACACGTAGCTGCTAAAAATAAATATCTAAAATAAATATGTATCTCAAGGCTGTCCCAGCAAAAAACTCTCAAAAATCAGAAATTGAAGATGTAATGCCATCAGACGAAATAAAAAAATTTATTGGTCGTTATTTTGAATATCAAAAAAATATTCAAGATAAAGTCAATGAAAAAACTATTCATGTTGATGAAGTCAGTAGTCAGGTGGCTAGTTTTTATGAAAACATTCGTCGCGTGGTTGACTGGAAAGACGAACATGCGATGCGACAGATGGCAATCGAAAGGGTTTTAAAAAGACATTTATTTTTGAATAAAAAAAGTGAAAATAATTATTTTTCAGGTGAGTCAATTGTAACTGAATTAATCCGAGGTGGACACTTTCCAAATGATAAAATTTCTCGAGATAAAATAAGAGAAATCAAGCATTTGGTTGAAAAATATTCTTTTATAATAAAAAACGTACCAGCACCAATAAAAAAAATTACAGTTTCACAATTTTATGATTTTATTTTTAAAACAGCTGCTTGTGAAACCGAAGAAATTATTGATTCATCAAATTACCAACGCTCAAATATTTTGATTGAATTTATGGAAGAGACGATTGGTAAAAGTATTTATGTGGGTCCACGAGCTAAGGATAAAACTAAAATTACATCCAAGCAAAAAGAGGTTCAAATTTTTATTGGAGTTCAACAGGCATTATTCAAATTTGATCGGCCAATTATTATCTACAATCTTTTGAAAAGATATTATCCCGAATGGTTTATTTATGAAGAAAATTCTGTTCATAAAATTACCAAAAATGTTTATTATATTTTTGATGATATTGAAAAATGTTTTAATCATCCTCTGGCCGATAAATTTTATGCGATTTGTGAATCACATGATACGCCATTTTTGCTCTTGGGAGATGTTATTGAAAATGATTCACATAAATTTAATATTAGCCTGACTAGCCCAAAAGAAATTAAAAAAATGATTCTCGGGGCTTATCAGACACGACTTGGAACGTTAAAAAACAGAGTTCGACGCTCGGCTTTTTATAGTACAGTTTCAGTTTTTTTGAGCAAAATCGTTTTAATTTATTTAATTGAAATACCACTGGCAAAAGTAGTGACTGGGGGATTTGATTTTTTATCAAGTATTGTAGACATCTTAATTCCGACACTTCTGATGGTAACCTTAGTGGCAACTATTAAACTTCCACCAAGTAATAATTTTGAACTTATTTTGAAAGATATTTATAGAATAATTTATAAAGGACAATCAAAAGGTGAATATGAAGTCGAACTTTATCCAAGTAAAAGTTTTATCTTAAAAACAATTTTTGGCTTGATCTATATAGTTTCATTTTTGGTCTGTCTGTCGGGGATTATTTTACTTTTAACTTGGCTGAACTTCCCGCCAATTTCATACGTTATTTTTATAATTTTTACTTCGGTAATTATGTTTACAGGATCGGTTATTCGTAATCGTTCACGTGAACTTCATGTTACTCAGGAAAAGGAAGGTTTTTTGGGCATAATTATTGATCCATTTATTTTACCAATTGTGTATTTTGGACGTTGGTTGTCAACGAAATGGCAAAAATATAACGTTGTGGCAATTTTTCTTGTAATCTTAGTCGATAGTCCATTTTTTATGTTTGTGGACTTTTTGGAGCAATGGCGTTATTTTATGAAAGAAAAGAAAGAGAGTATTCATTAAACTAAGTCTCTTGACAAAAAAAAGCATATCGAGTAAACTGTGAATACAACTTGAACTTACCGCAGACCACGGGTGCGTCCTCGACGCGTAAATCCTGTGTAGGTGAAAAAATAAGCTTAAACTTATTTTATCGTCGCAATCTGTGGTCATCACAGATTTTTTCAATTTTATAGATAAGTAATAAAAATATGGCAAAGAATAAACAACAAAAAGACGAAATTGTTGCCGAGCTCAAAGATAAATTATCTCGAACAAAGGCAATGGTTTTCGGCAACTACTACGGTTTGACCGTTGGTGAAGTCGAAACTTTACGTACTTCATTACGTAAAAATGGGGGTGAATTTTTTGTCACCAAAAAAACACTGTTGAATGTCGCTTTGAAAGATTCAAAGATTGAAGGTGTCAATGCTAAAGAATTGCCTGGTGGTTTGGGAGTTGCTTTCGGATTTACCGATGAGATTGCTCCTGCCAAAGTTTTGGCAGAATTCAGCAAAGGACACAAAACCTTTGTTTTGAGTGGTGGTGTTTTGGAAAGTAAATTTATCGCTAATGATCAAGTCATGGCTTTGGCTAAATTGCCAAGTCGAGACGAGCTTATTGCAAAAGTCGTTGGTTCAATCAAGTCTCCAATTTCTGGTTTCGTTGGTGTGATGAAAGGCAATTTGAGAAATTTGGTTGGTGTGTTAAATGCTATTCAAGAAAAAAAAGCTTAATCGCTTTAAATAATAATAAATAATAATTATAAAATTATGTCAGACGAAAAAACACAAGAAGAAGAAATCGAAATCCCAGCTAAATTCAAAAGTTTTGTTGGAGATATCGAAAAAATGAGTGTCTTAGATTTATCTGAGCTCGTCAAAATTCTCGAAAAGAAATTTGGCGTTTCAGCTGCTGCTCCAGTTGCTATGATGGCTGCTGGTGGTACTGTCGCTGCTGAAGCTGGTGAAGTCAAAGATACTTTTGATGTCGAATTGACTGATGCTGGTGCCAACAAAATTGGTGTTATCAAAGTCGTTCGTGAACTTACCCAACAGGGTCTTAAAGAATGCAAAGACTTAGTCGAGGGTGCTCCAGCTATGGTCAAAGAAGGTGTTAAAAAAGAAGAAGCTGAAACCATCAAGGCTAAATTAGAAGAAGCTGGTGCAAAAGTTACTTTGAAATAAGAGTTAAAAATTGAAAGTGCTCAAACGTTTGAGCACTTTCAATTTTTAACTCTTATTTCAAAGTAACT
>JBAYNP010000096.1:0-3415 GCA_041678785.1 Patescibacteria group bacterium
AACCAAAATAATATGAAAGTACGTGACGTCATGGCAACCGATGTAATTTCTTTAACCAAAGATACAACTTACGAAGAAGCGGTCAAAAAATTACTCGAAAACAATTATGCCGGCTTTCCTGTTATTGACGACAACGATAAACTTGTGGGCTATCTCTCAGAAAAAGACCTCTTCCGCGCCCTTTACCCAAGCTACGGCAATTATTACAATCACCCAGAATCATATACCGACCCAGAATCTCGAGAGGCAAAGGTCAATGAATTAAAAGATGAGCCGATTAGCAAATTTATGACTACTAATCCGATTACCGTCAGCCCAGATCTACCAATTCTAAGCGCTGGAGCTATCATGCTCGCTCATCGAGTTCACAAATTTCCAGTCGTCGAACATGGAAGGGTTATCGGAGTTGTTAGTCGAGAAATGATTTATCATAAAATTTTTGACCGAGCGTTTAATAAATAAGCTTGATCTAAATATAAAAACAGCATCGAGAGGTGCTGTTTTTAGTTGAATTAAAATTGAAATTACCGACATAAAAAAGCATATGCAATAAAAGACCTATTTTTTCCTCGCATCTTTCCAAAGCAATTCAAAAACCGCACACATCGTTTCTGCTAAGTCCTGACTTTTAATTTGAATGGATAATAATTCTTGAGTAGAAGTAATTAAAATCACGACATCGTCATAAACAATAATTGAAGAATGAAATTTCCCCAACTCACCCGAAAACTTCATTTCACGCAATTGCTTTTGATGTTCCGCCAATTCTACAGGAATTTTTTCTTTTGGCCAAATATTTCTTACTCGAATATTTTTTTTGACTCTTTCTTGGGTCAATTCATTCAAAAACTTTCCGCCTAAAATTTTATAAAGATCATATGCTGGATTAATTCCGATTAGTTCTTTACTTTTTGTTTGGTTGGTCATTTTTAAAACCCTTTTTACCCCCTCAACCCCACGAAAAAATTTAATGCTCGGCATACCCCAACCTCTTTGTGCCAATATTTGTGCATTCAAAATTTGTGCCGCCTCTTGCGCCAGCGTATAAACTTCTCCCGCATGGTTCATTTTTGATTTTACTAATTCCGTCAGTGCATCAGGATTTTCTGCAGTAAATTTTTGTTTGCGATAACTACCAATCGTCGAAATTAGCCCTAGCTTTTCTAATCCAGTTAATTCTAAATAAACTGTTGTTCTCGGTAATTCTAATTCTTCAGCCAAAACTGCTGCACTAATTTCTCCGCGGTTAATAATCAAACTATAGATATGTTTGGCTCGTTCAGAAAGTTCTAAAAATTTGAAAACTTTATTAAGTGTTGTCATAATTTGTTGTACTAAATTAAACAATTATACCTTTATTCTATTGCATTATTAATAATTGTGCAATATGTGTAGACAATTGACTATTATCAATTATACTTTAGATAAGAATTAGTTTTAATCCATTCTTAATAATTTATGCATCAAATTCTTAGTCGCGACTATAAAAAAGATTTTTTATATCATGGCTTACCTGCCATTTGGCACGCCAATCAGTATTTAGTTTTTTCTCCTTATGCCGGTAAAATCGCAGTTCTTACTGTAGATGAATTATCCCGAGAAAAGACCCAAAACTGGCTGGAAAAATTACATTTTTTTGGTCAGCCTCATACCGCGCGTAACAATCCCGAAGTTATCAGATTAGTTTTAATGACCACTTCCGACTGCCGTCTACGTTGTAAATATTGCTATGAACATGGTGGGGAAACCTGCAAAATTATGGATTTTACTACTGCCAAGACCGCCATTGAATTTGCCTACCAAGCTAAAAAATCCACCGCCAAGGCAATTGATATTTTATTCTTTGGGGGAGAGCCGACTTTAAATTTTGATCTTATTCAAAATGTCGTTGCCCTAGTTAAGAAACTTCCACTCAAACATAAATATTTTTCCATTAATACCGACGGTCTTTTAAATTTCAAACAACTGGACTGGATGATCAAAGAAAAATTTTTCATTCAAATTTCCTGTGACGGACCATCGATAGTTCAAAACAAGTTACGTCCGTTAAAAAATGGCTCTTCTAGTAGTCAGTTAGTAGAGAAAAATATCAAATATTTGATCACCAAAAAATCGCTTTTTGGCATCCGTGCCACTATCACTAGTGATAATATTAAATTAACCTCCTTGGTAAATTATTTTTCTAGTTTGGGAGTCAAGTTTTTGCATTTTGAAAGAGTTTTGGTTTCTGGTCGTGCTAAGTGTTCTTTGCAATCCAATGACTCCCAATATGTAAAAGAATTTGCTCAAGCCATCAAGTTAGCTGCTAAAAAGAAAGTTTATTTGATAACCTCTCCTCTAATGAATCTTTTTTCACCTGCTGATTATTTTTGTGTGCAAATTGGCGAAGGTAAGTTTATTGTAAATACCGAAGGAGAAATGCATCTGTGCTATTTAGATGAAGTTAAAGATTATGCTAAGGTTGGAGAAATAAAAAATTCAAAAGTAATTTTTAACTATCAACAACTGCGAAAGATTTCTCAACTAGAACTATCTGGCGATTGTCAAAATTGTGCCTATAAATTTATCTGTAGTGGCAGTTGCCCAGCCGACAATTTTCTCGCTACTGGCACTTTTAGCCACATCAATTCCAAAATTTGTGCTGTTAACCAGCAAATTTTACATCTATCTATTGTCTTTTTATATCAACAATGTTTAGATGGTTTTAAAAATAAATTTTTCCCAATTCTTGGTAAAGAAATACTCGAGAGAGAGGTGTTTAAATATAATAAGTTTTAAACAATAGAGAGGAGGTGATAACTATGAAAAAAGCTAAAAACAAAAAAGTTGTTAAGTTGCCAGTCAAAGTCAAAGCACGTAAAGTTAAAACTAATTCTCGCGCTTGTTTTTAATTGGCTAGCTTAAACTACATAATTTAATGGTTTTTGTAATTCTTTTTTAAAAAGGGTAAGTTTTTGTACCTCAATTCTACTATTACGTTTTCTGGTCTTTTAGACTTAGATATTGCTTAATACTTGAATCTCCTTATATTTAACTTAAAATAACAATTACTCAAACCTCTGCCGATACTGCAACGCCTCCGCCAAATGATTAACTAAAATTGCTGGGGAATTTTCCAAATCCGCGATCGTTCGTGAGACTTTGAGTAGTCGATAATACGCTCGAGCTGACAAATGCATTTGCTCAACTGCTTGTTTGATCAATTTTTCACTGGCCTCATCAAGTTTGCAAAATTCTTTGACTTGTTGTGAGCTCATTTCGGCGTTAACTAGATTTTTGGCTTTACTAAATCGCTCAGTTTGAATTTGACGGGCCGATTCGACTCGAGTGCGAATACTTTTTGACGATTCGGCTAAAGTTTCATCATTCAATTCTCGATATTTGACTCGTTGAACTTCGATTTGTAAATCAATCC
>JBAYNP010000097.1:0-3367 GCA_041678785.1 Patescibacteria group bacterium
AAGTATAATAAAAAATATTTTTGTATCCAAACCTGCCAGATTTTATTATAAAATCATCATCCCATCCCCAAAACTAAAAAATCGATATTTCTCTCTGATCGCTTCGGCATAAGCCTGATCAATTTTATCTTTGCCTGCAAAAGCCGAAATAAGCATCAAAAGTGTCGATTTGGGTAAATGAAAATTGGTAATCATCGCTCCGACGACTTTGAATTTATAACCCGGATAAATAAAAATTTTGACCCAATCACTAATCGGCTGAATTTTTCCTTTAGCAAAACTAGCTTCCAAAGTTCGCACCGAGGTCGTCCCGACAGCGATAATACGTTGTTTATTTTTGATAGCTTTGTTTAATCTCTCGGCAGTTTTAGGATCAATCACGGCAAACTCTGAGTGAATCTGATGATCTTCTATTTTTTCCTCACGGACTGGCTCAAAAGTTCCCAGCCCGACGTGCAAAGTTACAAATTCAATTTGAACACCTTTAGTCTTTAGCTTTTTCAATAACCGTTCAGTAAAATGAAGTCCAGCCGTCGGTGCGGCTGCCGAACCGCGATGTTTAGCATAGACCGTCTGATATTTTTTGGCATCGGCTTCGGCTTTGATATATGGTGGCAAGGGTGTGATTCCGTATTTATCAATTTGCTTTTCTAATTCTTTGCCCGAAAAATTAAACTCGACTCGCCAACTCATCCCTTCGGTTTTTTTAATTAATTTAACTTCTAATTCAGTTGGTTTATCTTGATTTAAAATTATAATTTCAAGATTTTCTTTTTTACCTTTACCGCCAACAACCGCCTCCCAAGAATTCTGATTGATTTGATTCAACAGTAAAATTTCGATTTTACCACCAGTTATTTTTTTGGTGCCAAAAAATCTCGCCGGGAAAACTTTGGAATTATTAAAAACCAAGACGTCGCCTTTGTTTAAAAACTGATCGAGTTCAAAAAAATTATGATGCTCGATTTCACCAGATTTTTTACTTAAAACCAAAAGTCGCGAATGATCGCGCGGGCTCATCGGCTTTTGAGCTATTAACTCTGGCGGTAAATTGTAATCAAATTCTGAAAGTTGCATATTTTATTTAAAGTAAAGTTAGTTTGACTTGTTTAATTTAAAAAATAAAGAGGTAAAAAAAATCCGTCATCGCACTTGTTCACGATGATGGAGCAAATCAATAAAGAAATGCCCTTAAAAAAATTAGACGCAAAAGGGCGACAAGCCATCCTTCCCTCCCTCTTTTCTTTGTGTCTTCATTTTCTTTTTTTGACGACTTGTCACTATAATGTGGCAAATTGTCAGGAAACTCAGTTCCTGCCGTGTCGTCAACAAATCTTTCATCCAAAGGCTTTTTTTCTGACATTTTATTCTCCTTGTATTTGTTTACCTAAAACCATATAACTTATACGTGTATTTATCAAGTTCACATTAACAAAAACATAATTTTATGTTAATCTTTAGCAGTCTTTAAATCTTCAAGGAGGTTACGTTGTTCATTATAAAGTTTTTTGGGCACACCTTTAAAAGTTCAAAAATAAAAATATTTGAGCATGTAAAAAGGGTTATAAAATTACCCAGATTAAAATCAGGTTTTGGTAATTTTAATGTTAGCGAAGAAGAGGCATTCTCTGTCCTTATAATAACCAAACTTTCAAAAAGAATTACTATTGCAAGGTTGGTTGGTTCAAAAAAGACAGAGCTTGATTGGATAGCAGAAATTACTTATTTTTCTACTTGGAAAGCTGGGGTCTATGTTTTACTTAGCAATTCTCAAGCAAAATATGGGATCAATCACTTCCAATACTAACACCCGCCTCAACCGGCGGGTTTTTCTTTAAAATTATAGCAACCTCGCTTGCTCTTCTGGATAATCCAACCCAAAATATTGATAAGCTAATTTTGTGGCTTTGCGACCTCGAGGGGTGCGTTCAATAAAACCTCGCTGGAGTAAAAATGGTTCATGAACTTCTTCGACCGTACTGACCTCTTCAGAAATTGAAGCGGCGATTGTACTCAAGCCGACTGGACCACCATTAAATTTTTCAATAATTGTTTTAATAATTTCACGATCAGCTTTATTCATGCCTGATTCGTCGATTCCTAATAAATTGAGCGCAGTCAACGATAACTCTTTACTAATATGGCCGTCGCTTTTGACCTGACAATAATCCCTGACTCGACGCAAAAGATGATTGGCGATTCTAGGAGTTTGTCGTGAACGACTCGCTAGTTCGCTAACCGCGTCATCATCGAGACTGATATTTAAAATTCTAGCTGAACGACGAACAATTTGAGCCATTTCGTCGTTATTGTAAAAATTTAAATGATAGACGACTCCAAAACGATCTCGCAGTGGCGAAGAAATTAAGCTCATTTTGGTAGTCGCTCCAATCAAAGTAAATTTTGGTAAATCCAATTTCAAAGTTTTGGCCGAAGGACCTTTGCCAACGACAATGTCAAGCGAAAAATCTTCCATCGCCGGATAAAGAATTTCTTCGACAGCTTTCGGTAACCGATGAATCTCATCAATGAAAAAAATATCACCTTCTTCGAGATTGGTCAGAATCGCCGCCAAATCACCGGCGCGTTCAATTGCTGGACCAGTCGTACTTCTAATATTAGCCCCAGTTTCTTTGGCAATTACGTTGGCTAAAGTAGTTTTGCCAAGTCCTGGACCGCCATAAAGTAAGACGTGCTCGATAGTTTCCTTACGCGCCTTGGCGGCTTGAATAAAAATTTCTAGATTTTGTTTAATATTTGACTGACCAATATATTCACTTAGCTTTTGTGGACGCAAAGTCGTCTCCCAAGTGCTATCTTCGGCTAAATCTGACGGATCAATTATGTTCTCTTCATCAAAAGACACTTGACAAAATATTTAAGTGTAATAAACTGTATTCTTAGTTTAAATTTACCCTAAAACTAGCTAAATATCAAGGTTAACGACGACAGGACTCTATACCCCTTGACAAAAATCTCATAATATGTTAGTCTTAGTACATATTTATGTTCGTTACACCTAAGTCCTCTACTTTGACCTGTACCCACGACAAGCATGGGGGTTTTTCAGAGGATAATCCGGGTTCCCCCTAGATTACTCCTGTGAAAAATTCTCTTGGGTACAGATTTGAGTAGAGGATTTTTTATTTCAAAAAATTCTAATTTTGTGGAATTTCACCTTTTGATTCGTCTTCAGGAGTAAATGGATTATCTGGTATAACTACAGCTGGAGTTGTTTCTTCAGTAGTTGGCGTTGTTGATTCTTCGACTGGAGCAGGTTTTTCAACTCCGACTAGCCAAGTTTCACGCCAAGCCACGTAATGACTCTCCCAAGTATCTTCGAGCGGCTGTTTATCAGAATCAACAT
>JBAYNP010000098.1:0-3335 GCA_041678785.1 Patescibacteria group bacterium
CAGGAAGAAGGTTTGCCTTTTGTGGTGGCGATTAACAAGGTTGATAAAGACGATGCCGACATTGATCGGATTAAAACCGAATTATCAGAAATTAATTTAATTGCAGAAGATTGGGGTGGGGACACCATTTGTGTGCCAATTTCAGCCAAAAATGGGCAGGGCATTGATAAGCTACTCGAGATGATTCTGCTTGTTGCCGACATGAATAGCGACAAATTAACCGCCAACCCAAATCGTAGTGCCATTGGAACAATTATTGAATCCAAAATCGATCGCGAAGCCGGACCAGTGGCGACTGTCATGGTTCACACCGGAACACTAAGAACTGGCGACCAAATTGTGGTGGGCAATACCTACGGCAAAATCAAAATTATGAAAGGTTGGAAAAGTAATTATATTCAATCGGCTGGACCATCGACCCCAGTCAGATTTTTGGGCTTCAAAGATGCTCCAAAGGTCGGTGATATTTTAGAAGTCGTCAATGACGACAAAGAGTTCAAGAAAAAAGTTCGTGAATTTCGTGGCACTAAGTCGAGCGACAATATTGACTACCAACAAAGTGGTAGCGAGGGCAAAGAATCTGCCCTTAATATAATTTTGCGAGCCGACGTTTTGGGCTCGCTCGAAGCCATTGTCCAATCACTCGATCAAATCAAGAGTGATGACGCCAAGATTGTTGTGGCCAAGCGAGGTCTGGGTGATATTACCGAAGCTGATGTTTTGCAAGCCGACGCGATCGGTGCTTTGGTAATTGGTTTTCATTCTCATCCAAACCAATCAGCGGTTTTAACCGCCAAAAACAAAGGCGTTAAAATCATGGAATTCAAAATTATTTATGAATTGATCGACTTTTTGAAAGAAAATTTGAGTAAAATTTTAAAAACTGAAATAATCCGTACCGAGCTCGGTCGCTTGAAAGTGATTGCGGTCTTTCGAACTGAAAAAGGTGGAATGATCGTCGGCGGAAAAGTTCTCGACGGCATTATCAAAAACAATTCTTTGGCTGAAATTTCGCGTGATGGAGTTTTATTTGACCAGGGTAAAATTAGCCAACTGCGTTCGGGTAAAATCGAAATTAGCGAATTGGGCAAAGATCAAGAGTGTGGGGTTAAATATGAAGGCAAGCCAATTATTGAAGTCGGTGATATTTTAAATATTTATCAAGAGGAAGAAAAACAAAAAACCCTTGATTAATTTTGATAAAACTGCTATATTTGGCACTAATTAAAAATAATAATGGATATCAAAGATCAATTTCTAATTCCAACCGTGATTGAAAAATCAAGTTATGGCGAAAGAGCTTATGACATCTATTCGCGTTTACTCAAAGAAAGAATTATCTTTCTTGGCGATGTGGTGACTGATGCTTTGGCCAATAACATTATTGCGCAATTATTATTTTTAGCCGGCGAAGATAAAAACAAAGACATTCAGCTTTATATCAACACCCCTGGAGGTTCGGTGACAGCTGGATTAGCAATTTATGACACGATGCAATATATTAAGCCAGACGTTTCCACAATTTGTGTCGGAACGGCGGCTAGTATGGGTGCAGTTTTATTAGCTGCGGGAGCCAAAGATAAACGATTTGCTCTGCCAAATGCTGAGGTTATGATCCACCAAGTTATGGGTGGTGCCGAAGGGCAAGCCACAGACATTAAAATCAGAGCTGAACATATTTTAAAAATTAAAGAACAGCTGAATCGAATTCTTGCCAAGCACACCAAACAGCCAATCACCAAAATTGAAAAAGACTCCGATCGAGACTTTTATATGACGGCTGATGAAGCTCAGAAGTATGGCATTATCGATAAAGTTATTCAAAAGACAATCTAATTATGACTCAAACGAAAGAAAGTGTTTCTTCGGAAATTAAAAATGAAGAACTCGACGAATTAATCAAAAATTCAACCGCTATAAAAAACCTACCCAAGGTTGGCGACTTAGTCGAAGGTGAAGTGCTTGATATTTCACCAAACGCTGTTTTGATCGACATCAATCATGTGACTATCGGAGTTATCCGTGGTTATGAACTTTATGACGAATCAGGCGAATCGGCTGGTTTGAAAGTCGGTGACAAAATTACCGCGACTGTTTTGGAAATGGAAAACGAAAATGGTGAAATGGAACTTTCTTTCCGTTTTGCTGGACATGAAAAAGCTTGGGATATTCTCGAAGCTCTCAAGAAAAGCCAAGAAACTGTCGAAGTGACTGTCGTCAATGCCAATAAAGGTGGCTTAATGATAAAATTAAATCGGATTTCAGGGTTTTTGCCAGTCTCTCAACTTTCACAAGAACATTATCCTCGAGTTGACGGTGGGGCCAAAGCCAAAATTTTAGAAAAACTCAAAAAATTAGCTGATACTAAATTAAAAGTCAAAGTTCTCGACGTTTCTCAAGAAGAAAATAAATTGATCGTGTCTGAAAAAGAAACCATGAAAGAGCAAGTCAAAGAAGCTCTCGGAAATTACAAAGTCGGCGATATTGTCGACGGCGTGGTCAGTGGTGTCGTTGACTTCGGTGCCTTTATCAAATTTGACGACGGTCTCGAAGGTTTGGTGCATCTTTCAGAATTAGCTTGGAAGAGAATTGATGATCCACGAAACGTGATTGCTGTCGGCGACAAGATTAAAGCCAAAATTATTAGTATTGATGGTTCAAAAGTTTCTTTCTCAATCAAACAACTCAAGGATGATCCTTGGAAAGAAGCCAGTGAAAAATATACTGTCGGTCAGAAAGTCGAAGGAACTGTTTTGAAAGTCAATCCGTTTGGACTTTTTGTCGAGCTCGACAAGAAAATTCATGGTCTGTGCCACATTTCTGAAATTTCTCAACCGTTGGCTGGTAACCTTAGCAATGAAGTCAAAGAAGGTTCAAAAATGGAATTCAAAATTCTTTCAATCGAACCAACCGAACATCGTCTCGGGCTAAGTATCAAAGCTTTGAAAGAACCAAAGGCTGAAAAAGTCGAAGGTGAAGTCACAGAAGAAGTCAAAGAAGAAAAGAAAGCAACTAAAACTAAAAAAGAAGCTAAAGAAGAAATTGCCGAAGAAAAAGTTGCCACCGAAGAAGAGCCAAAGGCTGAAGAAAAAATCGAAGAATAAATTTCTCAGATAAATAACCAAAAACCTCCCGAGCGGAGGTTTTTGGTTATTTAAAACTTGTCTTGAACTATGATTCGTCTGATTACTATGAAGACTATGATTTTAGAATCATAGTCCATCATTTAATCAGTTTAACCCGCCTGCAACGATGTAGCACTTCGGGCAGGTCATAGTTCCAAACCAAATCTCAACCTCAAAATCTTGACAAAAAGCAAGAAGTGTGGTAGTTTA
>JBAYNP010000099.1:0-3279 GCA_041678785.1 Patescibacteria group bacterium
GAAGAAAAAGATCCAATATTAGTTATCAAATGGAAAGATATTTATGCCGATCTCGAAGATATTATGGATAAATTTCAATCTGTCTGTGATAATATTGAAAGTATTGTCGTTAAAAGTAACTAAAACAGACTAATTAGACCAACACAGTACCATGGACTTAAATCTCGTTTTTATAATTTTTATAATCTTGGTTGCCCTGGCTTTTGATTTTACTAATGGGATGCATGATTCGGCGAATTCGATTGCAACCATTGTCTCAACCAAAGTTCTTTCACCACGTCAAGCTGTGATTTGGGCAGCTTTTTTTAACTTTATTGCTTTTGCAATTTTTGGAACTGCGGTGGCTAAGACTATTGGCAATGGGATGATTGATATTAGTATCGTGACACCAACAGTTATTTTCGCGGGATTAATTGGCACAATTAGTTGGAACCTGATTACTTGGCGAATTGGTTTGCCATCAAGCTCTTCGCATGCTTTAATTGGTGGTTATGCTGGAGCGGCGATTGCCAAGGCGGGTTTCGGAGTTATTCTTCTGTCTGGTTGGTATAAAACTTTATTATTTATATTTTTAGCACCGTTAATTGGTCTAGTTTTGGGAGTGGTTTTTAAAATAATAAGCACCTGGATAGTACGCAATAAACCACTTACTTTTGTTAATCTTTGGTCACGACGTTTCCAATTATTATCAGCTGCCCTTTTTAGTCTGGGTCATGGTGGAAATGATGCCCAAAAGACTATGGGTATTATTACTGGCTTATTATTTACTGGCGGATTAATTTCAAGTTTTACAATTCCGTTGTGGGTGGTTCTGTGTGCTCAAGGTGCGATTGCTCTAGGAACATTGAGTGGTGGCTGGCGCATAGTCAAAACGATGGGCAATAAAATTACCAAACTTAAACCGATTGATGGTTTTTGTGCTGAGAGTGCCAGTGCGGCTAGCATCTTTACCTCGACTTTTCTCGGAGTTCCAGTTAGTACGACGCATGTGATTACGGGAGCTATCTCTGGAGTCGGTTCGGTTCATCGTTTATCGGCGGTTCGTTGGGGAATAACCAAAAATATCGCTTGGGCGTGGTTATTTACCATCCCCGCTTCAGCCTTGATGGCGGCGGTTGTGTTCATGATAATTAGAGTGATTTTTTAATCAATAAATTATATTTATATGGAGTTTAATGAATTGCAAAGAAAAATTTTAGAGACGTCCGAGGATTATGCTAAAAAGTGCAATATTAAAATTGATAGTGAATTTGCTTTATTAAAATTATATGAAGAAATTGGTGAACTGACTCAAACCTTTTTAATTTATAAAAAACAGAGCCGTCCCGAAAAGTATGTTTCCGAAGAAGTTTCAAAAAAAGAATTAGCTAAAGAACTGGCTGATGTTGTTGGCTTAGCAATTGTCAATGCAAACCTGATTGGAATTGATTTAGAAGAAGCTCTTGTCAAAAAATGGGTTAGTAAAGAATGGATTTCTGATTAAAATTATTTTTAAATTTTAAACAAAAAACCGTCAGTACGACGGTTTTTTTGATAGCACAAGAAATTTGTTTTACTTTTTATTTTTAAGAAATATTTGAAGGTCTTTTTCAGTTGATAAAATTATATCACCAGTATTAGCATCTACAATAACAATATCATTGTCTTTTATTAATTTTGTGGCATTTTTTGTTCCTGTAATACAAGGAATATTAAGTTCGCGAGAAATAATGGCGGCGTGGCAGGTAATTCCGCCCTCATCGGTAACAATTGCCGAAACTTTATTTAATAGAGGAGTGAATGAAGCATTGGTCATAATAGATACTAAGATATCCCCAGTGTTTATTTTTTCAAAATCATTTTTGGTAATGATTATCTTTGCTCGGCCGATTGAAAATCCGCCACAGGCGACAGAACCTTTTATTTCTAAAGAAGTTTTTTGGACAACAGTATCGTTTTCGGGATTAGTTAATTGATTTTTCAAACAAAATTCGTCGAAAGTTGGTTTTGTAAGTAGTTCGTTATTGAATAAAATATAGCCATTTTTTCGCGAGACAATGGACACTAAGTCTAATTTGTCAAAATTATGATCTAAGATAAAAACAACTTCTTCTGGGGTCAAAAAATGAGCCAGCTCTTCATCTAAACCGTTTTGATTTAATAATTGTTTTAGCAAAATTTCAATTTTTTCATCGACCGAATATAAAATTCCTTCGGATAAATGTCGTGATTCCCAAGCATTTGGTTGGCGCCCAACAAAGCTGTCACTAACTATAAAAATATAAAGCGACATTATTTTTCCGATTAGATCAGAAATTTTTTCAGAGTCTTTCAGGCTTAAATTTTCAAATAGATTTTTTAATTCATTTACATCTTTTTGGAAAAAAGTATTGAGTTTTTCAAATAATTCTTTGTTGGACAATAATTTTTCAGTTATGCTCTTTTTGAAAAAATCAAAATCTGAAAGTCGATGATAAAAATTAACCTTTTCGCCATCATAATGAAAAATGACATCATACCAAAAATCTTGATTTTCTTTGAGATATTTTGTATATCCTTTTTGCCAAGATATAATAGAAAACAAAGAGAGATCTCTTTTAACTGTTGGTCTTAGATTTTGCATAGTTGTTTTAATATTCAAAATATGAAACATCCTCCTTGCCTGGCAGAAGGTGAAAAAAAATTTCTTTTTCAATTTTAAATGGTATTTGTTGAATTTCTGAAAAATGATTTGAAATTTTTTTAAAAAAGATATTTAACATTTCCAAAGCATCTTTTTCATTTAGAATGTCTTTTGAAAGATGGGCAAATGGGAAAATGGAAATACTTGTTCTATTATAACGTTTTTTATTTAATTGATTGACTCGCCTTACCCCTTCTTTTATTGTATTAAGGGTATCATTTTTTTCAAAACAAACAAGCACCAATAAGCAGTCGGCCAGAAATTTTTTTTCATTCTTATTTTGCCACTCTACTTGATTACAATTCCAAATTAAACCTTTCATTTGATATATTATGATTACTTTTTTAATTCTTTAAATTTTTGTTCCCACCAAGTTTTGACAGCTTCGGCATGTATTTTGGGGCCAGCCTTTCTCAGATACTCGATTTTTTCAACCAAGGCCGCATGATATTTCTTTAGGTTTTTTGGATTTTTCAAAGCCCATAAAGAATTTTCTAAATTAGCCCTTTCTTTTTTAGCAATAAAGTCAGGCGACAAATATCGATTGGCGGAAACATCAAAATCAATAGGAATGATCTTAAAATTATAATTTTTATCAAATATTTTGGTCGCGAGAA
>JBAYNP010000100.1:0-3236 GCA_041678785.1 Patescibacteria group bacterium
AAAAGTGTTATATGTAGCTATATAAATAAAATCTTATATGAAAAAAATTAACGCTGAGGGATTAGATATTGAACAGCCAAATAGAATAATATTCCGCCCATCGGAATTAGTGCTTACCAATAAGGTTTATTTAACAGAAGAAGCTTACCGCATACTACGCCGACAAAAAAAATTGCAAAAGAAATCAATGGCAAAAATAATCTGCGATTTAATCATCTATTTGTTTGGAAAAGACATGAAGAAAAATAGTTAGATCAACTCGGATTTACTCGGATTTTAAAAAAATTCCAAAAGACAAAAAATGGTCAAATATAATCATTGATATTAGTAAAAAATGCCCATTTTTACTGCTTAATAGCAGTTATCAACCTCGATAATGCATTACTGATAATTTAAAAAATAGAGTTTAAAATCCGAATACAAAAAATATACAAAATTACCCCTAACTTATCCCCTAAATAAAACTGGATAATATACCAAAAAAGTAATAGAGTGGTGTTGTCCAAATGTGCCTTAGTGGGGCACATTCCGCACCGCTCTTTAACAAATTAAATGCAACTAGGTTCAAGCGAACACAACCAAATATCAAGCCTTATCACACCTAAAGATTTAGCAGTTTTATTGAAGGTTTCTAATACAACTATTTACCGGATAATAGAAAGTCGCAAGATATCGTTTTATAAAATAAACGGAAGTATTAGATTTAGACATATTGACGTAGAGACTTATATGAACGGAAATCGCTTTGAACCGCTAAAGTAACTTTATGAGTATATTTAAGCGTGGAAATAAATATTGGATAAGTATTAGGCATAATAAGCAAAGATATAGACTGTCTAGCCCTGCTCACACTTTGGCGGGCGCAAAGGCTTATGAAGCCTCCTTGAGGGGAAAATTAGCCCTAGGACAGCCCCTTGCAGATATGCCAAAGGAATCTATTAACTTCTCGCTATTTGCCGACAAATGGTTTAACACATACGTAATAACCAACAATAAACCCTCCGAACAATTGAATAAGAGAACGGCCATAAAGAACCATTTAAAACCGTTCTTCGGTAAAATGGACATTGATAAAATCACCTCCTTAAATATTGAAGAGTTTAAAGCCAAAAAACAGGCTGAGGGTAAATGTAATAAAAGTATAAATAATTACCTTGGGATGTTGGGCAAATGTTTAAACTGCGCCGAAGAATGGGATTTAATAGATAAAGCACCTAGAATAAAGCCTTTAAAAGTTCCACCTCAAAAATTCCGCTTCTTTACCGAAGAAAAATATAACCAGATATTAGAAGAAGCAAAAAAAATTGACGAAGAATTTTATGAGATGATTTTATTTACGCTCAGAACAGGGGTAAGAGTTGGTGAACTGAAAGCTCTTAAATGGGAGGATATAGATTTTAAGAACAAGAATGTACCTATTAAGCGATCTATAGTAAACGGAATTATTGGATCACCTAAGAGCAACAAGATAAGAACTATACCACTCGCACAAGACATTCTTGAGGTATTAAAAGCAAAAAAACAAACTCCGAATTACTCCGAATTATTTAACCCTCAAAAAAGTCGTTTTTCGCTAAACAGAGCATTAAATCGTATTTGTAAGAAATTAAATTTCGGAGTTAGTAGTTGGCACGATTTAAGACACACTTTTGCCTCAAAATTATCCAACAACGGAGTACCCCTTCAAGTAATCCAAGCGCTACTCGGTCACTCTGATTTGAAGATGACCCAACGCTACGCACACTTAGAACCACTAACACTAAGCGATGCAATTAAGACACTAGAGCCAAAAGAACCGTTAAGCTTTAATTTTGGACACAATGTGGACACAGTCGCTAAAATTCCACCCCTATCCGAAGTTAAAAATATCCCCATAAACAGCAACTTTACCCTTAATATAAAATAAAAACAGGTATTAACCTGTTTCTATTATCGGGTGGGCGCACAAGGATTCGAACCCTGGACCCCTTCGGTGTAAACGAAGTGCTCTAACCAGCTGAGCTATGCGCCCGTTATTCCTTTAACTTAGTGCGCGGGAGAGGACTCGAACCTCCAAACCCTTTCGGGCACCACCACCTCAAGGTGGCGCGTCTACCAATTTCGCCACTCGCGCATTTGAGTACTTCTCGTTCAACTCAAAAGCCTTCTCCATCTTTAATCGCTTTCTAGTCAAACAGATAACATTATTATCATAATACAACTCAGAAAATAATTTCAAAGACTCTTTTTTTGCATATTTTAACTGATAAACAGAATGGCCGGTGCTCATATTAATATGCCCCTTCACTCCGATCTTATCAAAAATCTTCTCACGCAACCAATAAATATGCTCTTTACTGGCCGAAACAAATACAGAATAGAATACAAAACTTGATTTCCAGCGCGAATCAAGATAAGAATAAAAAGTCCCATCTCCGTCCATATGCCCTCGTAAAAAATCAACTAAATATTCTTCCGGAATCTTAACCGCACCGATAATCTTTGTCTTTCGCGGCATTAATCCAATATCTAATAAAAATCTATAAAAAATTACGTCTCCGATCTGAACGACATAATATTTCTTATCACCATGAGAGCTATTTGCTTTCTTCCCGATTCGAAGCTTGATTCCTAAACCTTTTTGAAAATTATCAATCAATTCTAAATCTTTGGAAGTAAAAGATATGTGCCGACTATCAGACGAGAGTCCGCCATCTGTGACTAAAAGTCCTATCACATAAGCTAATTCTGGCGACCATTCAATCTTTACTTTTCCTAATGGACGCATGTCGTATATATCTCAAAATTAGCCGATAACTACTTAACGACCTTCTCTTTTAATTTTTTCTTATAGCCTCCACGAAGAAAATAAAGTTTAGCGCGCTTAACTTCGGCAACCTTCTTAATTTCAATCTTGGTGATAGTCGGCAAATTAAGCGGGAAAATCTTTTCTACGCCAATACCATCCGACATCTTTCTGACGGTGATAGTCGATCCGGTTTCTTTGTTATGCTTGCGCGCGATTATCATACCCTCAAAATATTGGATTCTTTCTTTTTCTTCTCCTTTAGAATTCAATTCTTTGATTTTTTGATGAATTCTGACCGTCATCCCGGGCTTTAATTCGCTTTTAGTCTCAACCATATTATTTATAATTATATAAACGAGATTGATTAGATCTCGTTTTTTGAATGCTTTTAATAAGGCAAATCTTGTCTAATATTATAATTAATTTTTCGTATTGTCAAGCCTTCTCT
>JBAYNP010000101.1:0-3147 GCA_041678785.1 Patescibacteria group bacterium
AAAGACGTCCGACGGCATTGATTCGCGGACCAATGACAAAACCCAAATCGTAGGCAGAAATTAAATCTTGCTTAATACTACTGACTTCGATTAATTTTTTAATTCCAGGATTTGGATTTGATTGTAAAGATTTTAAACCGTGAATAACAATACTTCTATTAATACCAATCAAAGGAAGACAGTCCGCTACAGTTCCAGCAGCAGCTAAACCAATGTCGGCAGTTTTGTTGAATTGAGTGGCAAAAAACCAGGAAAGGGCGGCACCCGAAAAATCAGTTGAATGAATTATGGCTGAAACTTTAGGTAAATATTCAGTCGGCAAATGATGATCGACAATAATGATATCGGTATTTTTTTTAGCAATTTTTTCGAGTTCTTGATTTGCAACAATTCCGTTATCAACAGTTATTAAAAGATCAAAATGAGTATTCTTTTGGATTTCAAAATCGAAAAAAGATTTAGATTTAATACCATAACCATCGGCTTCACGATCGGGGACAAATGGTAAAACTTTAGCACCAAGTTGATATAAAACCTGCCAAAGAATGGCAGTGGCAGTAATCCCGTCGACATCATAATCTCCATAAATTAAAATATTTTCATTATTTTTAATGGCACTATTTACCCGATCTATGGCTTTATTTAGTTCCTTTTTGTTAATATTGAAATCTGAATTGTCAGGAAAATGGGGTTTAAAGAAATTGTCGCAATCTGTTTTTTTTATTTTACGATTTTTTAATAAAAGATCTAAAAAATCTGATTCAGAAAAAGAATTGTCTATTATTTTTTTGTTTTTTAAAAAAATTTCGGAAAACATAAAGATATTAGATTGTACACTTTTTTTATTTTTTAAAAATTAGGTATATAATTAATTGTTATTTAATTAATAAAATTAAGGAGTGAAAAATGGCAAAAAAATTATTTATAGGTAATTTAGATTTTACAATTAATCAAGATCAGTTAAAAGAAATGTTTGCAGTTTACGGACCAGTGTTGTCGGCCAATATAGTGATAGATAAATTTTCTGGTAGATCCAAAGGTTTTGGATTTGTTGAATTTGAAAATGATGAAGATGCTATGAAAGCCTTGGCTGAACTAAACGATAGTGAACAAATGGGGAGAAATATTGCTGTAAAAGAGGCCATTTCTAGAGAAGAGCAACCAATTCAACCACCAATTGAAAAAGTAACTGAAGAGATAGAACCTGTTGTTGAGGAAACGCTCCCAGAAGGAAATACTGAGGAGCCGATTGAAGAATCAGTGGAAAAACCGATTGTTTAATAAAAAATGGATAAAAAATACCGTAGAAATTACACATAATGTGTATACCTCTACGGTATTAGTTTGGATCTTAAAAAATTAGAAAGGTAAAGATTTTATCGAGGATTGAATTCAGAAAAATGGTCAATAACTTGGTTAATAAATACTTCTAGTTCGAGTATATTGTTTTTTAATTCCGATATCTCTTTTAATGTTGTTTTAAATGTTTCTGAGATTAAAGTATCCATCTCATTTTTGAGAAGATATTTTTGGTTTTCATCTTCAGATAAATCATATTTTTCTTTGAGCTCTTTAATACGTTCTAATGAAGGTTCATTTATGGTTGACATGTTTTATCACCTCTTTCTTTGTTTTTTTAAGATTGATTGTGAAAGAACTGAAATGGAACAGAGGGTTTTCTCTGTTTATTTGAGAACTGTCGTAAGTATAGGTTAATTTTCGACAAAAATCAATTTAAAACAAAACCCCCTCTGTCTCACTTCGTTTCGACATCTCCCCTTAAAAAAGGGAGAAGTCTTTAAAATAGGGTAAAATATAAACATAGATGAACGATTTTAAAATTCCTATAAAGGTAGAGAAATTCATTAAGAAATTTAGAGAAAATAATGCTGAAATTTATGTTGTCGGCGGGGCTGTTCGCGATTTAATTTTAAAAAGAGAGGTTAAAGATTGGGATTTTACGACAAATTTGACACCAGAGGAAATGCAAAAAATTTTTTCTAAGAATAGTTTTTATAATAATAAATTTGGAACTATTAGTGTGGTTGATGGTGATGATATTTTTGAAGTGACGACTTTTAGAACTGAAAGAGGTTACTCTGATGCTAGACATCCAGATGAAATTAAATGGGGGGAAACATTAGAAGAAGATTTGCAACGACGCGACTTTACGGTCAACGCAATGGCAATTGAAATTCAAAACCCACCCGCCCTGCGGGCACCCTCCCTTGAAAAAGGAGGGTATTCAATAATTGATTTGTATGGGGGGCAAGAAGATTTGCAAAACAAATTAATAAAATGTGTGGGGAACCCAGATGAAAGATTTAATGAAGATGCGTTGAGGATGATGAGAGCAATTAGGATTGCAGCACAAATTGGATTTTTGATTGAAGAAAAGACTTTTGAATCGATTCAAAAAAATGCCGGTTTGATTCAAAAAGTAGCCGGTGAAAGAATAAGAGATGAATTATTTAAAATATTACTTTCCTCGGTTCCAAGTAATGGAATAACTTTGTTAAAAAATTCTGGACTATTAAAAGAAATAATCCCGGAATTATTGGATGGATATGGGATGGTGCAAAAAGGGCACCATATTGATGATGTGTGGACTCATAATTTAAAAACCTTAGATAATTGTCTTAGTAACGATCCGATAACGAAATTGGCGGCGTTGTTGCATGACGTGGGAAAACCAAAATCAATGATTGGTGAAGGAGAAGGAAGAACTTTTCATAACCACGAAATAATTGGATCGAGAATGGCGGTAAGTATCGGTAAGAGATTGAGATTATCAAACAAAGAATTGGAACAATTATTTAAATTAGTTAGATGGCACATGTTTTCGGTAATATCGACTCAAACCGATAAGGCAGTGAGGAGATTTATTCGAAATGTGACCACTGATTATATTGATGAAATGATTGCCATGAGACGAGCTGATCGACTTGGTAGTGGGGCTAAAGAAAGCAGTTGGCGATGGGAGTTGTTTAAGAAAAGAATTGTGGAAGTGCAAAAACAGCCGTTTTCAATTAAAGATTTAAAAATTAGCGGAATGGATGTGATGGAGATTTTGGAAATTAAACCAAGTCGAAAAGTGGGAGAAGTTTTGGAAGAAATTTTTAAAGAAGTGGAAGAAAAACCGGAATT
>JBAYNP010000102.1:0-3099 GCA_041678785.1 Patescibacteria group bacterium
GAATAAAGACGAAAAGAAAATCAAAAGATTTGGAACTGTCAAAGAAGTTGAAACCGTTTATCAGCAAGGTAAAATTGGTTTGCACGAAGTAATTATTGTTAGAATTGATGGTGTCAGAATTCAGACTTGCGTTGGTCGAGTTATTTTTAACTCATTACTTCCAGATGGTTATCGTAATTATAGCGCTCCAGTCAACAAGAGTCTTTTGAAAAAAATCATTGCCAAGATGATCAATGGTCTCGGAATGGATGTCGTTGCTCCAATTCTTGATGAAATTAAAGAAGTTACTCTAAAATTAATTACTGAAACTGGTTATTCGTGGGGGATGGACGACATTCCAAAATTAGAAGGCAAAACTGAAATTATAGATATTGCTGAAGTCGAAATTGAAAAAATTGAAGGTCAGTTCAAAAAAGGCTTACTTTCAGAAGATGAAAGATATTACAAAATTATTCGTTTGTGGACCAAAGTTCAAGAAGAGGTTATGGATTTGGCCAAAAAGCAACTTGATCGTCGAGGTTCTCCGTATACGATGATGGATTCTCAGGCTCGTGGTTCATGGGTTCAGTTAATTCAGATGATCGGGATGAAAGGTCTTGTGGCTAATCCTCTTGGTAGAATTATTGATTTACCAGTTAAACATAGTTTTAAAGAAGGTTTTGACATGCTCGAATACTTTATTTCGACTCACGGTGCTCGTAAAGGTTTGACTGATACCGCGCTTAGAACTGCTGGAGCTGGATATCTCACTCGTCGTTTGGTTGATGTCGCTCATGAAGTTATTGTCACCGAAGATGATTGTGGTGATTCGACCGGATTAGTGATTACCAAAGAAGAAAGTGAACAAATGAACGAAACCCTTGCCAAGAGAGTTAAAGGTAGAATTTCACTAGAAAAAATTAAGGATCCAAAGACTGGTGAAGTCGTCATTGATAAAAATGAATTGATTACATCTGATATCACCGAAAAGCTTGCCGCTCTCGATTTGGCTGAACTTAGAGTCAGATCTGTTTTGACCTGTAAGGCCAAACGAGGTGTGTGTAGTAAATGCTATGGCTTAGATTTGGGTCGTAATAGACTTGTTGATCTTGGGTCAGCGGTCGGTGTGGTCGCGGCTCAAAGTATTGGTGAGCCAGGAACTCAGCTGACACTACGAACCTTCCATACGGGTGGTGTTTCAGGAAGTGATATTACTCAAGGTTTACCTCGAGTCGAAGAATTACTCGAAGCTCGCTCGGTCAAATATGAAGCCGTGATGTCTGAAGTTGCTGGTAAGATCCAGATTGAAGAAGCTGATGGTCATAAGACAATCAAAATCAGTTATGACAAGAATCGACGTGTCAAATATGAAGTTGGTAAAGACGACAAAGTTGAAATCAAAGATGGTCAGCAAGTTAAAAAGAATGACACCTTAATTAAAACAACTGAGGAAAACATCAAAGCTAAGAGTAATGGAGTTGTTAAAATTGATGGCAAAATTTTGTCAGTTATTTATAAAACTCCAGAAGAAAAAGAATATAAGATTCCGTTTGGTTATGATTTGACTGTTCAAGCTGGTGACTTAATTGGTCCTGGTGATAGATTGACTGAAGGTTCACTCGACATTCAAAATTTATACAAATTCAAGGGCAGAGAAGTAACTCAGCGTTATATTATTCGAGAGATTCAACGTATTTATTCTTCACAGGGTCAAGGTTTGAATGACAAACATATTGAAACGATTGTTCGCCAGATGTTTTCTCGAGTCCAAATTACTGATTCCGGTGATTCGACACTTTTGATGGGTGAAATTATTGAAAAAAGTTATTTTGAAATGATTATCCGCGAAATTGAAGCTAAGGGTGGTAAAATTCCAAAAGCTACCGATCAACTTCTCGGGATTACTCGAGTCTCGCTTTCAACCGGAAGTTTCTTGTCAGCTGCTTCCTTCCAGGAAACCTCAAGAATTCTTATTGGAGCTGCATTAACTGGTCGAGTCGATCATTTAGTCGGTTTGAAAGAAAATGTTATCATCGGTCGCTTAATTCCAGTTGGCACCGGGTTCAAAAAAGATTAGTTAGATTACTTAGATTTATACAAAAAGACCAGGCGAGAGCTTGGTCTTTTTGGTTGAGAAAAATTAGATTTAAAGTTATACTTTGATTAAGATTAATAATTTAAAAATATGAAAACTAAAATTTTTGTGATTCATGGTGGCTCGACCTATAAAACCAAGAAAGACTTTTTAGAGCGCTTACAAAATTTAAAAGTTTCAATCGAAGAGCGAATTCGCTGGAGCGATGATTATTTAACTAAAAAATTAGGTACAGATTTTGAAATTATTCGACCGCGAATGCCACTTCGAGAAAATGCGAAGTATCAAGAATGGAAAATATATTTTGATAAATTTGTGCCATTTTTGAGCAAAAACGATATTTTGATTGGCTCGTCTCTGGGAGGAATATTTTTGGCAAAATATTTATCAGAAAACAAACTTCCCAAAAAGATGCTATCGGTATATTTAATTGCACCACCATTTGATAATTCTTTGTCGATACCAGGCAAGGATTTGGTTGGGGGATTCAAGCTTAGTGCGGATTTGTCGTTGATCGAAAAAAATACCAAAAATATTAACTTATTGTTTTCTAAAGATGATCAAATTGTACCGATAGCTCATGCTGAAAAATATAGAGTGAAGTTACCAAAAGCGAAGCTGGTAATTTTTGAAAGTAAAAATGGACATTTTCTGGTGCCAGAATTTCCAGAAATTGTGAAGATGATAAAAGGGGAGGTAAAAATAAATAATGAGTTTGGTAAAACAAAATAGGTGTCATTCCGACCGAAGTCTCGGTACTCCGAGACGTAGCGGAGGAACCAGCCTCGACTAGCGAGTCTAGGCGGGTCCTTTATCCGCGGATTACGTAAAGATAAGAATAAGAAAACTATTTTGTGTGATTCAACTTTTGAGCTTTTATTAACACAATCAGATATAGCCTTTTCTCTTACTTTTTTAGACAAAAAAGTAACAAAAAACTGGCTCACTGGTTTCGTTCATAATAAATTCTAAGTTTTGTTCTCATTATTTTCTGAAACTCGCCCAGACTAACTGCAAAAGAATTC
>JBAYNP010000103.1:0-3034 GCA_041678785.1 Patescibacteria group bacterium
ATAATCCAACCGCCACCAATTCCTTCACTCGCCATCGTCACACTACAGTCACCAACCGAAATAACCGTCGGCCCATTTTCAGCGGTACAATTTGAAACAATTGCACAATTATCTCTTAGTTTTACATAATCATATTTATTTTGCAGATCAGTACAATCTCCGTCAGCTTTTGGAGCGGTTGGAATTTGATGCATATAAATCTGATTACTCTCACCAGGTAAAGCAATTTCACCTGCTAGATATCCATCGACTTCGATTTCACTTTCGTTTGGATATTTACCAACTTCAAAATAATATAAATCTAGAGCTTTTTTAATTTGAGACACGTCATAGACTCGCTTGGTATCGTTGGCTTTAACGCGAGCCGAAAGCATTGCAATCACTGCGATCGTCGCTAAAATCCCAATAATCGCGATCACAATTAAAATCTCGACCAAAGTAAACCCAGATTTATTTTTTTGTTTTTTGAAAAACATTATTTAATTTTTTTGATAATTTTATAAAGCTTGGATTTTGTTTTATCTAGAATCAATTCATAAGCTCCTGGATAATTATATTCAAATCCTCCAAAAGATTTTTTGAATCTCGTCAGTCCAGCCCAGGGATGATAAGTATCGGCTCCATCAGGAGCAATCCCCCAGAAATCATAATATTGATAACCTCGACTTTTGGCATCTTGAATTGCCTGCCATTGAATTAATTGTGGAGCCATCAAGTTATCAAATTCTTTTTCCATACCACCATAGAGATAAGTCGCAGTGTCACCAAAAAACATTACCCAAATCCCAGCGATAATTTTATTTTCGAATTTGGCCAGATAAACGCTGACGTCAGGATGAGAAAAATCGTCAACTAAAGATTTCTCTGACAAAAGCTCAAAAAGTTTTTGATAATACTCGAGCGAATAAATTCCAAACTCATTTCTTTTTGAAGTCGAATCCAAAATCTTAAAAAAACTTTCGACGCCTTTAATATTTTTAGCAGCTTCAATCACCACACCTTTGCGCTGAGCTAAGCGAAAATTGTAGCGCGTCTTGGGGTGCATCTGAGCTAACAGATTTTCTTCACTTTGACTCAAATCCAAAAGCCAAGTATCGGCTGGTTGAATATTTTTGGTTTTGATAAAACTTTTTGAAGTCTTTAAAAAATTATTTTCCAACGGCTCTATTTTTACAAAAAAAGATTTTTCTTGTTTGGCTAGCTGATTTATTTCTTGAAAAATCAAAGTATTAATTTCTTGTCTTTTATCCTCATTTAAATCTTCTAAAATAACTGGCCCGCGAGTCAGATAAAAATAATTTTGTTTAAAAATTTTTGGTCCAACAAAATTCTGAATGAATTGGCAAACTGCCAAAATATTTTCATTTTCAACAATCGCTATCCGCCAGACTTGCCTGCCTAATTTTTCTTGCCAAGTTCCCCACTCCCACGATTGCAAAAAAGAACTGAGCTTCTGGCTAGTTAAAAAATTGTTCCACTGGGTTTTGTCTGTAAGATATTTTAGTTCCATTAACTTAAATTACGCAACGCGAGTTTTACTTTTTCACTCAAAGTCATTTCACCAGCTGGTAAATTTTGAACCACCTGACGAATATCATTTGCTTTGTAACCCAAGCCGATCAAAGCTTCAAAAAGTTCGCTGTCAACCGAGCCCTCAACTCCCGGATTAAAGTTTTTAAATTTACCTTTTAATTCAATAATGATTCGCTCGGCGGTTTTTTTACCAATGCCTGAGACGACAGTCAACATTTCAGCTTTTTCTTGAGAAATCGCCTGACGCAATTTGTCGGGGGTGGTGATTGATAAAATTCCAATCGCCGATCTTGGTCCAATGCCTGAAATTGAAATTAGCAATCTAAAAAACTCTTTTTCGTCTTGAGTCAAAAATCCGTAGAGTTCGAGCGCATCTTCGCGCGAATGCAGATGAGTATAAATCTTAACTTCTTGATCGAGATTAATGGCGTTGATTAAAAAATCATTGACCGCGATTTCAAAAGCCAATGGTCCCGTCGAGAGCACAATTTGCCTTTCACCTTTACTTACAATTTTTCCCACAAGATAAGCCAGCATAGGTTGTCATTAAAATTAAAATCTGTTACACTTATACTATCATTGCTTAGCTATCCGAGTAAAGTCTAACTCTTGACAAATTCAAACTTTATGGTAAGATGAGCTTAATATCATTAAGCAAAAATAAAAATGCCAAACTTTGAAAATGGTCTAGAAGAAAAAGAAACTTTAACCTTTGTTAAGACTAAAGCTGAAGAGCTTGCCGAGACTGGTTATAACGACGCTCGTGAAATTAGTGGCTGTAAAGAATTAACTTTTCCACAAGCCGCCAAAATTCTTAGAGAAGCTGCTTAATTTTAATTACGGGGGAAATATATGTCTCAAGCATTAAATGAAATTCAAGAACTTTTTTCTAATTCAGATATAGATCCTGTGGAACTCAACGATTTATTGGTCTTTCTACCAATTTTACCCGAAGATGTTTTGCAAAAACTCGCTGAATGTTTTAAAGAAGATCCAAAATTAATTAAAGAATTTGTTGATAATTTCAAATCAAGGTTTGAAACTCTTTCTGGCCAAAAAGGTCCTTCGTGGGACGATATCGAAAATGATGGCGAAGACTTTGACCAAGAAGATAAAAATATCGATAAACTCGATGAAGAAGAAAATTTTTAATATTATTATAGATTATGCCAGTTAAAAAAGCCGCAATTAAAGACTTAAAACAGAGCAAGAAAAAAGCTGTTATTAATTCCAACAAAAGACTAAATGTAAAATACTTGGTCAAAAAAACAACTCTCGCTATCAAGGGTAGTGATAAAACTAAAGCTCTTGAACTTTTTCAAAAGACCCAAAAGGCACTTGATAAAGCTGCCAAAACCAATGTGATTAATAAAAATACCGCCGCTCGCAAAAAATCACGCCTTGTCAAAAAAATAAACGCTCTGACTAAATAAGCGTTTTATAGATACAAAAAGTAGGATGAAAGTCCTATTTTTTGATTGCCAAAAGACTTAGCAAAACA
>JBAYNP010000104.1:0-2959 GCA_041678785.1 Patescibacteria group bacterium
AAAAATTTTTCAACTGTCTGAGTCCCCACACCCATTAAATAATAAAATACTTTAATAATTTTGTTTACGTAGCATTATTTAATGGGTGTGGGGACGAGTTTTGAAAAATAGCGAAGGCAAAAATTAGAATTTATTATGAACGAAACCAGTGAGCCAGTTTTTTGTTACTTTTTTGTCTAAAAAAGTAAGGGAAAATGCTATATCTGACTGTATTAATAAGAACGCAAAATCTTGCGTTCCTACAACAAAGACTAGTAGGTTCAACAAATTAAACTCCAAATCAATTTTTATCAGCAATTATTCTTAATTCATAATTCTTGATTCTAGATTCTGATCATTGACACCAAACCAACTTTCTGGTAGACTAAATGTAATTAGATTTAGATATCCTTATGTCTCTTATAAATATCTTCCAAATAATTATTTCAGTTTTGTTAATTATTTCCGTCCTTCTTCAAGCCAGAGGGGGCGGACTTTCGTCTACATTCGGCGGGACTGAAACTGGCTTCCAGACCAAGAGAGGCGCTGAAAAAACTATCTTTATTGCAACCATAGTTCTAACAGTTATTTTTCTTGGCCTTGGAATTGTCAACATAATTCTGAGCTAAAACTATTTTTACTTTTTGTAAAAAAAATAAATCTCAAATCCAAAAACAGCTTGATCAAAAACTGGTTTTTAAATTATCCAAAAGTCACCTTCCTCAGAAAAAGCAATTCAAATATCTCCCAAAATTTTTGGATCCTCAAGAGTTTTTATTGCTCAAGGTTTTGAGCGGTTTGATTTTGGTCTGCTTGGTTTTTCTAGGCTTTAGATTTTATTTTGTCCATCTCCAGGCCGTCCCAAAACCAGGCGGAACTTATATTGAAGGTTTAGTTGGCCAACCAAGATTAGTTAATCCGGTTCTCTCTTCATTATATGAGACCGATAATGATCTAGCGCATTTAATTTTTTCTGGACTTTTAAAATATGACAAGGATCAAAACCTGGTACCTGAGCTTGCCAAAGAATATTCCGTCAGCGACGACCAGCTAACTTATACTTTTACCTTGAGAGATAATCTGACTTGGCATGATGGCAAAGAATTGACCACCCAAGATGTCGCTTTTACAATCGATATGATCAAGGATCCGATTATCAAGAGTCCCCTCGCTGGAAGTTTTAAAAACGTCAAAGTCGAAATAGTTGATACCAAAACCATTAAATTTATTTTGACCGAGGCCTACGCACCATTCCTTTCGATTACAACTTTTGGAATTTTACCAAGTCATATTTGGGGCACGATTACCAATAGTCAATTTTCACTCGCCGAATATAATTTGAAACCGATCGGCAGTGGACCATTTATTTTCAAATCTTTGACCAAAGATAAGCTCGGTTTTGTCAAAACCTATACCCTCGAAAGAAATGATAATTATTTTCAGAAACCATATTTAGACAAAATTATTTTCAAGTTTTTTGATAACTCCCAAGATGCCGTCACCGCTCTACGAAATTCAAAAATTGACGGTTTGGTTTACAATATTGTCGATTGGGGTGAAAAAATCGGTCAGGATAACAAAAAAATTATCAAACACGCCCTTTATCTCCCACAATACTCTGCCCTTTTTATCAATCAAGAAAATAACTCCGCTCTCGAATCAGCCTCGGTCAGAAAAGCTTTAAAATTAGCAGTCAATAAAGATCAAGTTTTACAAAATGCTTTAAACGGTGATGGAGAAATTATTGCTGGACCGATTACCGAAGGTATGATCGGCTACAACCCAGACTTAGTCAAAAATCCTGCCAACAAAGATGAAGCTCAAAAACTTCTCGATGAAGCTGGTTGGAAACTAGAGTCGGGCAAAGAATTTCGCACTAAGGGTGATAAAGAATTGACGGTGATTATCACCACCCTCGATCAGCTCAACTACGTCCAGGTCGCCAAAGAAATTCAGCAAGAGTGGCAAAAAGTCGGCATCAAAGTCGATCTCGATGTTGTCGCTCCTGAAGCTTTTCAATCTGAAATTATCAAGCCGAAAGATTATCAGATTTTATTGTATAGCGTGATTACCGGCGCCGATCCTGACCCATATCCAATCTGGCATTCTTCCCAAAAAGGTTTTACTGGTTTAAACCTGTCGGCCTTTGAAGATAAACAAGCCGATAAACTTCTGAGCGAAGCACGCACGCTGTCGAATTATGACGAACGCAACAAACGTTATCAGGAATTTCAAAAAATTCTGGATGAAAAAATCCCTGCTATTTTCCTTTATAACCCACACTATAATTATTTCATCAATCGCAGTATCAAAGGTGTCGATCTCCTCAGAATTTCAATTCCTCAAGATCGCTTCGCCAATATTACTGATTGGTATATCAAAACTTCTCGAAAGTTTAAATAAATCTATTCGCCGGAGTGGTGAAATGGTAGACACGCTAGATTCAGGTTCTAGTGGCCGCAAGGCTGTGGAGGTTCAAGTCCTCTCTCCGGCACCAAATTTTATTTTAAATTATTTCTCTTTAAAATATTTGCAGAATTATTCTGCTAAACTTTAGTCGCTCTGCGACTCTTAATCAACAATTTAATTAAATTAAACCTTACATGGAAAAATCAAAACACAGTCTGGATTTCTTACCAGGCAGTGAAGCTCTGTTTGAGAATCATTCTCAAGCACCTCAAACCGCTTCACCGAATCAAAAACAAAAACAACACAAGCGTTATCCAAATCCAAAAAAACGCCCGAATCCTCAGGCCAAGATTTCTTTGCCGATGGATAAGCCTGCCAGTTCAAACAAACTTCGCATTATCCCAATCGGTGGTAACGAAGAAGTCGGTCGTAATATGACCATTTTCGAATATGGCAAAGATATTATCGTCCTCGATATGGGACTTCAGTTTCCCGAAGAAGACACTCCGGGCATCGATTTTATTATCCCAAATACCAAATATCTCGAAGAAAACAAAAAAAATATTCGCGC
>JBAYNP010000105.1:0-2940 GCA_041678785.1 Patescibacteria group bacterium
AACAAACCGAGCTGTATCAAAAATGTTTGGTCGGAAATTTAAACGTTGAAGAATTGACCAAAGAAGCCGACAAAGTCAATCGCAAAACTTACCGCATTGCTAAGGATTTAGATTTGGAAGTTAAAGAAGATAAAATGAGACAAGTTTTGGGTACCAAAGTCGATATCAAAAGACAAGGTGAAAAAGGGCGAGTGGTGATCGAATTTTATTCTGAGGAAGATTTGGCGAAGTTGGTGAATCAGATTTGTGGGTAAAAATTTATTATAAAAATGTTTAAATAAAATTGAAAGCGACCTGCCCAAGGCGGGTCGCTTTCAATTTTTCTAACCAAGTATTTAGATTACTTCAGATTTGTGATAGTCTATTTTTTATTTCTTCTGCTTGTTTTAGATAGGAAGTAAAATTTAAAGTTTTGTTTTGTTTCTCGGTGTTATTTTTAAAATATATTTCTGAATCACTAATGCAATTCTCGAGATATTTTAGAATTTTTTGATAAAAATCATTGGCATCTGGATTTTGTTTGATTTGTTCTAGGGATTTAATAATTTTGTCCCATCTGTTAGTAAATCCACCCGGATCTATGTGAAAATTATAAGGGCCATAACCACCATCTCTTTGCTCTGGTAATATGCCATTATTTTTAGCTAGGATATATTCGCGAAGTATTTTTTTATCAGCTAGTGCTAGAATTTTTTCTAACTCTGAAGCTTTTTCGGCTAATCCATTTTGTTTATCGGAATCAAGTCTCTTGTAATTTTTAATAATATCTTTTATATTGGAAAATAAATTTAATAATCTATCGTCTGCAGAATTTAAATCATAGTTATTTATTAATTGGCTCATAACAGAATCAATAACATCTTTTAAATTTTCAATTTCTTGATCAGTTATGTTGCTTTGCTCTAATCTACAAATAAAGTTTGAAAAATTTTTAGAATTATCAAAGTTTATAGAAATTTTTACAGAGTTTTCTGGCTTGGTTTGAGGAAAAGCCACAACTTCTTTTTTTGAAGATTCAATTTCTAGACCCAAGTTTTGTAAGGCCAAAGAATATTTTTCTTCAATTTTTTTATATTCTATACCTGGGTGTTTTTCTGGATCTTCGTCTGATATTTCGAGTCGAGAACTAAGAGAACCTGCCATAGCCTTACCAAGCATCATTCCGTAGCTAAAAGAATTATTATAATTGAATATTTCGTTCATAATTTGGGATAAACTCCGCTTTAATTTTTCGATAGGTATATCTTCTTTTAATTCAAAATTTTCCATATTTTTTAAAATTAATTTTCCAAATCTTTACTAAACTTACAATCTTTATTACCACACTGAGCGGTATTTTTGGCACCATAAACTAATAAGTTGCCACAGAGCGGACACTTTTCTCCAGTTGGTTTGGACCAATAGGCGTTTTTGCAAGTTGGATATTGATCACAGGCATAAAAAGTTTTGCCAGCTTTTGATCTTTTTTCAACAATTTCACCTTTGCCACAGAGTGGACATTTGACGCCAGTACCTTTGGTAATCGGTTTGGTATTTTTACATTCAGGATAATTTGAGCAAGCTAGAAATGATCCGAAGCGACCCTTTTTGACAATCATTGGACTGCCACATTTTTCGCACTTTTCATCAGTGGTTTCGGTTTCGGCTGGTTTGCCATCGCTACCAATTTGTTTAGTAGTTTTGCATTCGGGATAATTCGAGCAGGCTAAAAATTTACCGAAGCGACCCATTTTGATGAGCATTGCGCTACCACACTTGGGACATTTTTCATCAGTGGTTTCTTCGGTCAAATCTTTTTTGGAAACTTCTTCATTTTTTTGTTCGAGATTTTGCATAAAAGGTTTATAAAATTTATCAATAGATTTTTGCCATTCTAATTTACCAAGGGCGATTTGGTCGAGTTCGTCTTCCATCTCGGCGGTAAATTCATAGTCGACAATTTTTGGAAAATGTTCAACTAAAACATCATTGACCAAAAGTCCGATTTCGGTTGGTTTCAAACTGCGATCTTCTTTGTTGACATAATTTCTGGCGACAATCGTACTGATAGTTGGAGCATAAGTTGATGGGCGACCGATGCCATATTTTTCCAAAATTTTAATCAAACTCGCTTCGCTGTATCGGGCTGGTGGCTGAGTAAAATGTTGTTCGGGTAAAAATTTCTCAGCAGTCAAAACGTCACCTTCGTTCAAATTTGGGAGAAAATTTTCTTCGGTTTTAGTAGGATAAATTTTTAAAAAGCCGTCAAAACGAATAATCGAACCATTGGCACGGAAAATATATTTTTGACTTGAATCTGCAATATCCAAGGTTGTGGCTTCAAGAATCGCTGGATTAGCTTGAGAAGCGACGGCACGTTGCCAGATTAAACTATAAATTTTGAATTGTTTAGGATCGAGACTCGACTTAATTTTTTCAGGTGTCAGGCTGACATCGACGGGACGAATCGCTTCATGAGCTTCTTGAGCACTTTTGTCTTTGGTTTTAAAAACTTTGACTTCGGTCGGCAAATATTTTTCACCCAAAGTATCTTTGATATAATTGCGGGCTTGTTCGACAAAGGTCGGTGATAAACTCAAAGAGTCGGTTCTCATATAAGTGATCAGACCGACCGAACCTAGTTCAGGAAGTTCAATACCTTCATAAAGTTGTTGAGCCAGCATCATAATTTGTTTGGCGCTATAACCAAAACGAGTATTGGCGGTGCGTTGTAGTGTCGAAGTAATAAATGGGGCCGGAGCTTGTTTGGTTTTTTCTTTTTTTTCTAGCTTGATAATTTTGTAAGTCGATTTTTTGAGCTCAGCCAGAATTTGATCGGTTTGATTTTTGTCTTTCAAAAATAAACGATTGATGACTTGATTGTCGATTTTATTTAATTCGGCCAAAAAGTTTTCTGAACCTTGGTGATTGAATTCGGCTGAGAGGGACCAATATTCTTGT
>JBAYNP010000106.1:0-2934 GCA_041678785.1 Patescibacteria group bacterium
TAAAGTCGAAAATGCATATCATCCACAACATTCAAAATTTCTCGCAATTTGTATCCACTGGAAATTTTATTTTTAAGTTCAGAAAAGATTTCACCGATTTTGTATTCAATCGTGTTAGGATCTTCCGCTTTAAACTTTTTAAGATATGGGAAAAGTTTGTTATTTACAAATTCTTTCAGGTCGTCGCCATCCAAAGCTTTATTGTGATCTAATTTATTATCTTTTCCTTTTGGACAAGCCCAGATATCCCAGTGAAATTCTGGAGACAAAATATATTCATATTTCTTGCCTGACAAAGTGGCTGATTTCTTCTTGTCTTCTTCTAAATCGTCCAAATATTTCAAAAACAAAATCCATGAAGTTTGCTCCACATAATCAAGCTCAGTTCCACAGCCAGAATCGGTGTGAAGTATGTTGTCGATATTTTTGAATGATTGTTCGAACATAGCGTTTCTTTAAAATTTTGTTTTATAAATAATTCATTTATCTATTCCCTAAACTCTACCACGATTTCCTCGCTTCGCCATTTTTTAGTATCTTTGGCGAGCGTTTTGGAATTAACTAGATACTAGATTTAATATTAAATTGACGTCCATTGGCTTCTTGAAGAATTCTAAGGGTGGCCTGAACTGAAAGATTATCGCTAGGTAATAATACTAAGCGATCATCGAGAAGATTGAGCAGGGGACTTAAAAATTCGTCAGCCCACGATGGGGATAAGGTTAATATCCCAGAAAAATCAATGGCTAATTCTTCATCTTTAGAAAATTCGTTCAGGGTTGACTGAAAAGCCTTAAAAGCTTCACTTCCTAATTCGCGCGAGATTAACGTTTTACCAAATTTCTCTAATTGTAATTTCATAGGCTTTTTCTAATGGATTAAAACTCTATTTTAACTAAACAGCCATGTATGATTTGCTGACCACGGGTGACATTAAACACTTTATTGGTTCCTTGCAGACGCACCTCGGCATCACCACTAGTATAAAATAAATTAATTGGCTGATCAATCACGACTTCGCGAACAAGCTTGAGCCCGTTGCCACGCTTTTCTGGTGCACGTCCAGAAATGAATTCAGTGAAGGCGACTTTTACCGCCTCGACATGGTTTGAAAGTTCTGGTCGAACTCGGCGTAATGTTTCTAAAATACCCAACCCTCTATCGGCGAGAACGATGATTCGTTTTTCAAGGTCATAGCCAAAAAAAATTCCTGGTGTATCTGGCCATTTTCCCAAATTATGGGCAAATGAATTATCACCAATTTCGCCAGCAACCAAAACGATCAAAGAATACAAACTTTCAAACCCAGGTTTTTGCATGAGCAGATCCTGCATTTTTGTTAATCTGGCGTTAAAAACTGAATTTGTTGGACAATAGAAAGTATTTGAAAATTCCACTCCGTCTTGAACCCATTCTGAAGCAAACTTCATTAGGTCGCTAGCAAATAATTCCAACTCCTTTTCACGGTAATAACGATGGGTCCCGCCATCCTTTTTAATGGCGACCAATTTACCACTTTCATCCTAACGACGTAAAGTATCAATAGAAACGCCTAAAAACTCGGCAGCCTGACTAATTGTAAGTAATTTTTCTTTCATGAATAAATATTAGCATGTTTATCAAAACTATGCAAGACTTAACCAAAACTATGCAAAATAACTTAAACCTGGGCATTTACTAGCAATATCTCTCCATTAAGCGCTTTTTAGTACCGATTTACTTAGTCTTGGGTGAAGGAATTGATTGAATAATGTGAAAAAAGACCCTCTGTGACGGATAAAGTTTCAACTTTATTCTAGTTTGTAAGGCTTTTCTAGAATAAGAAAGATATAATATGTAATGACTAGAATAAGACCAGGGTTAATTCTAATTATATTAAAATATTGGAATAAAAAATTGCTGTATTTTAAATAGCTTATTGCTGCATTTTGTTAATTACTATTGTGTCATTTTTCTCCCCATTTCCGTTTTGAAGTGCAACTTTTATTCGGTAGAATAAAAGACTATGAAAAACATTTCCGACAATACCATCGAGACTGCCGGTTTGTTTTTCTTGTCCAAATAAGTTGCTAGCTTCTTTTTTCTTTTGTAAATCTTGTTTGAGTTGAGCGAGAACCTGCGAAAGTTCTTTGGCTGTAAAATCGACTTGCTTTTTGCTTAGACCAGATTTTGGTAAGGCAGATTTATCATAAGCATCGAGAGAAAACCATGTTCCAGCAAACAATTTTATCAGTTCTAGCGCATCTTTTGTTTGAAATTGACTATTGGTCGGCAATAATTTTTTGACATCTTCTACGGCATGCAAAAAATTAGCATAATTTTTAGCTAGAATTTTTTTGTTGAACGTGTAACCTTTAGTTATGTGATTGTGAAGAGTTTTTGTTGCCCATTTTCTAAATTCGATAGCAATCTTGGAATTCGTCTTGTATCCAACAGCCAAAACCACATCAAGGGAATAAAAAATAACTGGCTTATCAGAATTTGCAATATGCATTTTTTGCATATTGCTTTTTTCTTCAAGCTCACCGTCTTTAAAGATGTTTTTGATGTGACGAGATATTACTGATTGATCAACATTAAAAAGATCGACAATTTGTGTTTGATTGGCCCAAATTGTTTCTTGTTTAAAATCTCCTTTGAGTTCCAGGGATCCATTTTTTGTTTGATAAATAATAATTTCTTTTTTCATATGGTTTAATAATTTTTGGCAATCATCTACAAATTGCAAGTAACTTATTTTTTGTATATCTTTATTTTATCACAAATCCGACCCGAATTAAATTAACCAAAAACCCGTCGAGCTGAGCTCGACGGGTTTTTGAAATCTCTAGAAACGAGAATTATTTGACAGCGTCTTTTAATGTTTTACCAGCTTTGAATTTAGGTACATTCATAGCGGCGATTTTTAGAGCTTCACCGGTGCGAGGATTGCGA
>JBAYNP010000107.1:0-2932 GCA_041678785.1 Patescibacteria group bacterium
GATATTTCTGCCAAATATTTTTGAAATCAAATTTAAACATTTTGATAAATTCTCTCCAATTCATCGACAATTTTATTCCAGTCGTATTTTTGTTGGACCAGAGTCAGACCATTGTAACCCATTTGCTGAGATAAACTTTTGTCTCTGATAATCAACATTAGCTTTTCTTTTAAGTCTTCAACATTTTTTGGCTCAAAATAATAACCTTCTTGTCGGTCAGTAAAAACTTCATCGACTCCAGGCAAACGGCTCGCAATCACTGGTCGAGCGCACGCCATCGCTTCGATCAAAACCATTCCAAAAGATTCGGTTTCAAACGATGGTAAAACCAAAACGTCGGATAAGTTCAAAAATTTGGCGAGACTTTCATGGCCAGCTTTGACAAAGATGACTCGATCGTCAACTTTTAGCTCTCGAGCTAATTGCCGGTATTTTTCAACCAGACAGCCCTGACCAATCAACAACAACTTACAATTTTGATACGACAAGCGCGCAAAGGCTTGGATTAAATAATTTACACCTTTGAAATAATGGGCTTCATCCATTCCCCCGACAAAGGTAATCACACTTTCATCGGCTTCAATTCCCAGTTCAGCCTTTAATCCTTCATCAACATTTTGCGGATAAAAAATTTTTAGGTCGACTCCGTTGGCAAAAATTTCAGTTTTAATTTTTCCTTCTTGCCACAATGGTCCGAGTTTTGAATTTCTCAGATGACCTTTTGAAAGTGCTAGTACTCGATCGGCCGAGCCCAAAATTAATGGCATCATCAGACGATTGTGCCAACTAAAAATTTTACCACGCCAACCTTCACCGATTAAGTCGTTGTGATATTGAACAAATAATTTGACTCGCGGATTAAATATTTTAAACAGCCAGATAAAAAATTCCGAACCAATAAAAGCATAATGTAAATGGATAACATCAAAACCTCGAAGCTTAAACAAAAATTGTGGCAAAACTGCCGCCAAACCGAACTTGGCGATTGGCGTCAAATATTTGACTCGGAAATTGTCGTCCTTAGTAAGTTCATAGCGTTGACCACCATAATCTGGGGTTAAAACGGTCACCTCGTGTCCTCTTTCGGCGAGTTTTTTTGAAAGATAATACGCGACCGAGCTAACTCCGCCTTGATATGGTGGAAAACAACATGTGACTTGAGCTATTTTCATAGGCTATATTTTACCACATAATTTCTAAAGTAATCATAGCAGGATAATTCAAAGAAGTATATGGCCAATCCTGGGGTAAATTGTGTTTTAAAAAATTATACATTGCGTACTGGTGATGATTTTCGAAATCCTTGCGGTCACGGATGACGTGGTCGCGAAAAGATTTTTGCCAGTGGAACTTGGGAATATTGCGATTGCTGTGTTTTTGGATAAATTGGTGATGTAAATTTAATAATTTTTTATTAAATTCTTGAAACTCTTTTTTGTAATTTTCTTGGGTTTTCTGAAGACGTTGGGGTTTCTGAAAGCGACAATAATTATTGTCGCTTTCAGAAACCTTTAGCATTTCAACGTATTGTTTTAATTCATCATTGTTATAACCAAGAATAAAATTAGCACATCTTGAAAAATTTCTTTTCAAAAATTGCATTATCTTTGAAAGATCATGCTCTTGGTTTGGTTTTATCAGCAAATGAAAATGACTATAATTCAAGCAAAATCCATACAATTCAAATTCTTTCAATTCTTGAGCTAATTTCAATTCCGCCACAAACAACTCACAAAAAATCTTTTCTTTAAAAAACGGCGCCCAATCTTTGACATTACACGTCACAAAATAAATTTGACCTTCATCATAATGTCGTGTTTGTGAATCACGATATTCCATTTTTACCACCAAATTATTCTTTTAGCAATTGCAAAATAAGCTTTAAAAAATAAGTTCACCAAACCAATCAAAGCTCCTTCAGTCATCCCACTAAACTCAAGCTTCGGCGTCGTAAATTTCAAAAATTGACGATCACTAATTTGACGTTCGTGTTGAACTATTTGTCGCTTCTGCCAAATATCTTTTAGTCCGATTATGACTCCCAAATAACTTCTGAGTTTTAAATTAAACCAGCCTCCCAAGAGTGAATAAACTAAGAGCATAATTTCCAAAGCAACCAAAGCTGGTGCCAAAACAATCAATGTCCCGATTTTATAATTTTTTAAGGTCACCCACCAACGATTACGTTCCATCCAATAAAACTTTTGATTATTTCGCGAAAAATTATATTTATGATAAACCACCGATTTTGGCTCAGTCAAAACTTCAAAGCCGTACAGATGCGCCAACCAACCGAAATCCACATCTTCATGATACATAAAATATTTTTCATTGAGAATTCCAATCTTTTCAAAAACTTCTTTTTTGATCAACATGCCCGCGCCCGAAGCATAGCCAATTTCAAACGGTTCACTCCCAATATTATCAAGCTGATTAAAGCCACCAGAATAGCAAATGCCAGTATAATGAATTTTGTTGCCTGAAGTTTGAATTTTATTTCGTTCACCCCACAGCAAAATTTTTGATTGAACTAATCCAATTTCTTTTTTTTGTTCAGCTAGTTTAACCGCTTTGGTCAAAAAATCTGGTTCAACTTCAGTGTCTGGATTAAGAATATAGACATAATCAAAATTATTTTTGAGTGCATATTTAATCCCGAGATTGTTGGCACCCGAATAACCTAGATTTTTATCAGTTTCAATCAGAATCACATCGCCAGAAAAGTTTTTGCGAATTTCACCCGCCGACATATTCGGCGAAAAATTATCGATCGCTAAAATATCAAAATCTTCACGTGGATAATCAATTTTTGTCAGACTTCCAAGACAATCTTGAACATCTTGTGGGTCATTATAAAATAAGACGACAATAGCAACTTTTGGCATATAATTTAATTATTTTTAATTTCTTCATCTTCATCAAATTCATCATC
>JBAYNP010000108.1:0-2927 GCA_041678785.1 Patescibacteria group bacterium
ACTAATATCTTTCGAAGAAATTTCTTCTTTGGCAATTTGGGTCGGTGTTTTGCCACTGGATATTTTTTCTTCCACTTCTTGAGAAGTTTGCCAGAAAAATAAATAAGGCGAAATGGTCGTGCCAAATATACCACAGATTAAAATAATTTGTTCTTTATTGGCTGTTATAGATGGCAAGGCAGCGTGTTTTAAAACATCCCACCACGGGAACCCTTGCATCACGAAGGCAGTGATAATATAAACGCCCAAAAGCACAGCCAGATATTTTAAATACCTGGCATATTTATCATAAGAGATGAAAATTTGAAGAAGCAGACAAAACGTCGTGAAAAAAACAATCAAATAACTATACGAAGCTGAGGGCCAAAGAAGTTGAGTTGCTTGAGCTAGAGCACCTAGATCAGCGCCGATATTAAATGAATTGGCTAAAAGAACCAGAATAGCAACGAGTAGTAAAACCCAACGAGGGAAATGTTGACGGATATTGTATGCCAAACCACGACCAGTTTGGAGACCTATGCGGGCACACATTTCCTGAACAATAGCCATGAGCGGAAATGTAAAAGCCGCCAACCATAAAAGTTGAAAACCATATTTAGCGCCAGTTTGAGAATAAGTAGCAACACCAGACGGGTCATCATCGGACGCACCAGTAATTAGCCCTGGCCCAAGTCCACGCCAAAAATGCTTGGCTTGCCTAAGTGGCGGTATTTCAGATGCATTGTGGGCCATATCTTCCATTACTTTTTCGGCCACCATAAATTCTTCCCCGCCCGTTTTTAAAGCATCTTTACCGAATTCGACTGGATTTTTTATTTCGTTGGACATAGCTCTATTGTAATAAAGTTTTTAAATTTTATCTATTTTATTTTTTAAAACATCGTATAGCTTTAACCAATTTTGTAAAGTTAAATCCTCGGCGCGATCAGTGCTATTTATCTTAGCCTGCGTTAAAACACTTTTAGTTTCTTCTTGAGTCCAATGAAAAGTTGCCGCCAATGAATTATGAATTTGACGCCGCTTAGAGGCAAAACCCGCTTTGACAATTTTAAAAAACATTTTTGGTTCAATATCTTTATTTAATGGTCTTTGGCTAGAGATTATTTTGATGATAGCGCTATCAACTTTGGGCACCGGGTAAAAATTCTTGCGTGGCACATCCAAAATAATTTCGGCGTCAGCGTAAAACTCTACTATTATAGTAAGTAACCCCCGCTCCGATGACCCGGGTTTAGCCGTAATCCGTTCGGCTACCTCTTTTTGAATAGTTAGAACCATTAATTCAGGTTTGTTATCACCTTCAAGAAATTTTCGAATCAACGGTGAAGTAATATTGTAGGGAATATTAGCTACAACTTTGTATTTTTCTAAATTTGATAAATCAAACCACAAGGCATCTTGATGAATAATTTTAATATTTTTTGGTTCACCAATATTCCTTTTAAGTTTTGTGATAAGATCGAAATCCTTTTCAATCGCCAAAACCGCCGCGCCGGTTTTAACTAATTCCTCAGTTAAAATACCGGTACCAGGACCGACTTCAATAACAGTATCATCTGGCGTAATTTCCCCAGTTTCAACTATTTTAGTTACGATACTATCGTTGATGAGAAAATTCTGCCCTAATTGTTTTTTTGGTTTAAACATATTTTATTTCTTCAAGAAATATATGACATTGATCATTTGTTGCTACATCTACTCCGCGGTGGCCAGCGGCCGGATTGGCCGTGAGTTAAGGCTCTCGCCGTTAAAAAAATCTGAGCTTCAGCATTATAAATACTGTAACCGCCATAACCTGCAACGGCGCTGGCATCGGCCCAATAGCCGTCAGTGTATTGGAAGAGCCCCTTGTAATCACCATCAGGATTTCCTGTCTCCGCCGAGCCACCCGATTCGGCCATCATTAAACACATCAGAGCCGTTCCATTAATTAAATATTCTTTGGCCGCCGCATTGATCGTATCTTTGTACGGCCCTGATTTAGCCAATTTAGGCCCAATGCCAATAATTTTAACTTCGCTGACTGGTTCTTTGACAACATTCGTGTCTTGAACCGATCTTGAAACTTCTTCACCATCAACTCTTTTGACGAGATAAATAACCTCTTTTTCGCCATTTTTCCCCTTTGTTTCAATTTCCGTCAGGCCACGTTCCAAATCAACTGAATTTTTAGTTAATTTTCTAAAAGCGATCGGCTGATTTTCGGTCACTTCCACTTCGGCCACTCTAGTGATGGTCACTTTCATAGCATAAGAAATTGGGGATTTTAAGGTAGGGGAGACACTATCTTTTCCTAAAAGTTCAATCTTTTTTTCTTTTAATAGTCCTGCCACTGTCTTTTGCCAAGTATGATAGGTCTTCGATTTCTTGGCATCAATCACCTGGATTGGGGTGGCACGAGTAATAATAATTTTACTCCCTATCCCCAACTCCGGCGGTGGCACCGTTTCGACTTTATCCTCGGGATAAACCTTGATACCAGTTTCAGATATCATTGTTTCAATATCTTTATAAGCGGCCGACCCATAAAAAATTTCTACCGGATGATTTGGATCCGCTTTTATGCTTTCAGTCCCCGCTATTTGTGGGTGTGGTTGAAAAACAAACCACATAGCCATAATGACAGTTAAAATAGATGCTCCTTTTTTGAAGTATCACTTTTGATTGTAACCGAAAAGCGACTAAAAATCAAAGCTTGACCTGCTACTTTTAGATTCTATCGATGAGATCTTCCGAGATTTCCTTTAAAAAGCGTGAAGGCAAATTGGCAGAGCTTGAGCCATAAATCATACGCGAACGCGCGTGAGTCAGATACAATTGTTTTTGGGCCCTCGTCATGCCGACATAACAAAGTCTTCGTTCTTCTTCAATTTCTTGTGGTTCAAAAAATGAATTAGCATGAGGAAATAAACCCTCTTCCATGCCGA
>JBAYNP010000109.1:0-2903 GCA_041678785.1 Patescibacteria group bacterium
CTGAAGAAAGTGCCGTTAGGGCTACTTTGACGGCGACTGAAACAGTACCAGCGGGAACTTCGATTACTTATTATCTTTCAGCTGACGGCGGGACTAATTGGGAGGAGGTAACATCTGGTGCCGAACATGTTTTTGTAGAAACGGGTTCGGATCTACGTTGGAAAGCTATTTTAGAAACTACTGACAGCAGTAAGACTTCAGCAATAAGCGAAATAGCGATTAGTTATTCGACAGAAATCGCTTCGACGGGTGGTAGAAGACACGACTTTTTTGCACCTGGTAATGTTTCGAATGTAAAAATAATTTCTGATCAAGAAAATATAAATAATAGTAACGCTGCTAAATTAACTTGGATTAATCCAGAAGATACAGATTTATCAGCTGTTAGAATTTATCGCAGTAATATCAAAGGAACAATTCCAAACGAATTTATAGTTGAGCTGGCAAATCGAGAGACTGAATATATTAATCAAAATTTAATGCCAGACACGACTTATTATTACAGTTTTGCAACCATTGATAACAATAACAATATTAATTTGGATAATACGCAATATTCAATTATTTTATTGACTGCAGCTAGAATAATTACAAATGATAATACTAATTCTGGAAATGGTTTAAATGAAACAGTGGGTAATGACCAAGAAATTATTAATGTAATCGAAAAATCAGGAATTACATTACCAAAGCATAGAGACTTGGATAGAGAAAGAAGCTGGATTGGAATCTTTGGAACATTTTATGGTCGCTTACCTCAAACACAAACCGATTGGGAGTTTGTTGTTTTTGGAGCTTATAATTATCGACCACTGACAAGAGATTTAATTAAAGAAGTCGGTGCAATTGGAAAATTTGTGCCAAAATTTAAATATTTACCAACCACAGCATTTCAATGGCACATTATCAGGACATTAGCGTACGTTGGTTTGTAATTTAGAAAATATAAAAAGCGACCCGCCCAAGGCGGGTCGCTTTTTTGGTTAAAATATTTTTTTAAAATAAAAAATGATAAAACATGGCAGGTTTAAGACGTTTTGATAAAAATTAGTGTTGCAATTAACTAAATAAAATTTATCCCGGTCCCTGAGCGGAGTCGAAGGGTGAGTAAAAGAAGCGGAGGAATTCCTTATCCGTGGATTACGTAAAGACTAGAATAAGAAAACTATTTTGTGTGATTCAACTCTCGTGTTCTCATTAATACAATCAGATATAGCATTTTCTCTTACTTTTTTAGACAAAAAAGTAACAAACCCTTCGACTCCGCTCAGGGACCGAGGCTCACTGGTTTCGTTCATAATAAATTCTAATTTTTGCCTTCGCTATTTTTCAAAACTCGTCCCCACACCCATTAAATAATAAACCCACTTTAATAATTTTATTTATATTGCATTATTTAATGGGTGTGGGGGACTCAGACAGTTGAAAAATTTTTAACAAACCGCTCAGGGCAAAAATTGAATTTAATAATTCACTCAACCAATGTTCGCATTAATTTAAAATCATTTTTTTGATTTTTAGTGATTGCTCGGCACGTGGTTTGAAAGCGCCCAAGCGTTTGGTCGCTTTCAAACACCACGCACTTCAAATTTTTTCTCTAGACAAAAAGCAATTTAGCGACTAGTATATAATTAAAGTAAGAAAAAATAAAAAATGGGAGGGAAAAATGTTGTGGATAATAGTCGCTGGCGTTGTTGTGCTGCTGCTGATTGTTGGTATTCTTATTAGGAAGTATTTTTCCAAAAAAGAATATGATCCGCTTGTTGAAAATCCTTTTGGGGGGCTTACCAAGCTTCCTGGGGTTTCCTGTCATTCTTCTGAACATGCCTTTGAGGACTCTCGTCGAGAAAAAGCCGAAGAGTTTATTCGGCAAAACGTTTTAGTCAAAGATAATGATGGAGTTATAAGATTAAAAAAACGGAGCGATCTGTAATTTAAAACCTCTCCCAGAACTCTGGGGGAGGTTTTTATTTTATCTACCTTGATTTATCCCCTCAAATTAAGTAAGATAAAGGAATTAGATTTAAAAATAACTTATGAATATTTCAGAAAACGAGAAAAAAATTCTAAAATTTTGGCAAGATAATGGCATTTTTGCCAAATCTTTAGCCAAAGAAAGCCCAAAAGGTGATTATGTTTTTTATGATGGGCCTCCTTTTGCGACTGGTTTGCCACATTATGGCCACATTGCTCAGAGCTTGATCAAGGATATTATCCCACGTTATTTTACGATGAAAGGCTATCATGTCGAACGAAAGTGGGGTTGGGATTGTCATGGCTTACCGATCGAAAATATTATCGAAACCGAAATCGGTGCTCAATCGAAAAAAGATATTGAGGATTTTGGAATTGAAAAATTCAACAACGCTTGTCGGGGAAAGGTGATGATGTATGCCGATGAATGGCGCAAGGTCATCGATCGTTTTGGTCGCTGGGTTGATATGGATGATGACTACAAAACAATGGACAAAGATTTTATGGAAAGTGTCTGGTGGGTTTTCAAACAGCTTTGGGACAAGGGTTTAGTTTACGAGGGCTACAAGTCCATGCATATTTGTCCGCGTTGCGAGACGACTTTGTCGCAACAAGAAGTGGCCGAAGGGTATAAAGATATAAAAGATTTATCCGTCATTGCGAAATTTGAATTGGTTGATGAGCCCGGCACGTTTGTTCTGGCTTGGACCACTACCCCGTGGACATTGCCCGGCAATGTGGCTTTGGCTGTTAGCGAAGACGTAAAATATGTGAAAGCGAGATCATTAAATGTTGAAAAAAATAAGAACGGAGAAGTAGTTTACGAAAATTATATTATTGCAAAAGAAATTTTTCAAAAGACTTGGAAATATGATGGCAAAAATCCAGTGAAACTTGCATTTGGTATGGTTTATGCGAATCGGAAAGAA
>JBAYNP010000110.1:0-2826 GCA_041678785.1 Patescibacteria group bacterium
AACAATCGAACTTACTGAGAATATCTACAGAAAAGAGCTTACCTATGCTGAAAGATGTTCTCTTGTTGAAGAGATAAATACCCTAATGCAATCAAAGTATGGTACTCGATTAGCAGGTCAAGCCGCTGTCGACGTAGATGGAAATAAAGTCGGTCATACCATGGCCGATACGGCAAAGATGCTTGGCGTGGATGTGAGCACCGTAGCGAAAGATATAAAGCTAGCCCAGGCGATGGAAATCCTCCCCGAGTTAAAGAACCTCAAGAACAAGCACGAGGCGCAGAAGATGTTGGATAAGATGCTGGAGCAACATGATCGCCAGTGTCGGGCAGAGGAAGTCAAGCGGTCAATGGGATCTACTTCGTCGGCTAAACAGATCCTCTGTAATTCGTACATAGTGAAGGACTTCTTCGAGGGCATCAAGCAAATTCCCGATGGAAGCATCGACTTTTGCGAATGTGATCCCTACTATGGCATCGAGCTTCTCGACCTCTATGAGAAGAAAGCTGGAGGTACTACCAAATATGTCCGAGAAAATTACCAAGACTGCCCTCCTGCAGTTTACGGATGGTACATCCAAGAGACGATGCGCCAAAACTTCCGAGTTATGGCTGATGGCTCTTGGGGAATATGTTGGTTCGCCATGGAGCCAAACTTCGAACCTACCTATCAGGCCATTAAAGATGCGGGCTTCTTCATCCGACGAGTACCTGGTTTCTGGATTCAACCAACTGGGGCAGCATATAATGCAAACCTTTTGCTTGCCAGCGCAGTTGATAGCTTCTTCTACTTCCGAAAAGGCCAAGTCAATCTTGCTAAACCAGGAACAACGAATACCTATCATTACAATGTTGTCCCGCCGAGTAGAAAAACTCATCCTACCGAACGTCCTATCGAATTGTATGAAGATATACTTTCTACTTTTGCTAAGCCAGGCGCCAAGGTCCTCGTGGATTTTGCCGGATCAGGAGCAACCCTTTTGGCCGCCGCCAATCTTAGTATGATTCCCCTCGGCTTCGACCTTAGCAATGACCACAAAGCAGCATACACAATCAAAGTGGTTGAAGGAGATATAGGACATTATAAGTCCTTGAATAGCCATGACAACTAAGAATAATTATATTCCATATAGAATCCAAAGTAAGAAAAATAAGCCAGGAATACTCTCCTGCTTACGTTGCGGCCGGAAGTTTAAATCGAAGGATAAAGTATTAAACCGCATCTGCTCCAAGTGTAAAGATTACTTTGCCAAATTTGACCTATGTAATAGCTACAATGATCCAGACTTTTGGCAGAAACATTAACCTAATTGAAATTTTCAACTAGGTAAAGGAGTTCCTAAGATGTATGATCGAGTAGAACAATGGCGTGCTTTTTCCAAACAAATTGAACTCCATATCCAACAATATACTCTTAAGCAATATGGCAATCAAGCGGGCAACGAGCAAGTTGATACTTTCACGGTCGAAGATTGCTTCAAAAACATGGAGAGATATTTCAACCGCCGTAAGTCAATGACTAGAGGAGCTAAAGAAAAACTCCGTGATGCTCTTAAGATAGCGCACTATGCCAGCTTCATCTATGATAAGCTCAAGGATGAACTCAAAGAGGAAGATGTTTATGCTCCAGTAGCTGATCTTCGAGCTGATTGCCTATTTGTCGATGATATGGACGCTAACCTATCACCTGAAGAACTTGCAAAAGTAAAGGTAAAAGTTGCCGCTTGGTACTTCAATCACTTTTATGGTCCACCGAAGAAGGACAACGAAGATGCCAAATAGAGTCTTTCCTACAATAGTAAGTATGACAAAAGAAGAACGAGTACAAGTATTAGCCTCTAAAGAACCTCTTCAAATAGCTAATATTCAAGGAGACTCTACCTTTGTAGTATTCAAATACTTTGGTGGTAGTATTTATGTTTTATATATAGGAGACTTAAATGCCTCGAATAGTTAAGCCAGAAGGTTCTCCCGAATCTAAAATCGCCTTCGTGGGCGAGGCCCCAGGTGGACAAGAAGAACGTCTCGGTCGTCCATTCGTTGGACCCAGCGGTCAGCTTCTCGACGAGTGCCTACAAAGCGTCGGCATCAGTCGTAAGGACTGCTATCTTACAAACGTAGTGAAGGAGCGTCCTCCTAACAACGATATATCCTCCTTCATCGACATAAGTAAGAGCAAGCCAAAAATAACCGAAGCTGGGCAAGCTTATCTTGATAGCTTCCTAGCCGAAGTAAAGGAGTTGAAAGCTAATGTTATCGTTCCGCTCGGTAACGTTCCTCTGTGGGCTCTCACAGGAGGACTCAAACTTGTCACTAAACGTCACGGTTCCATTCTCGGAGCTATCGATGGAAGAAAAATTATCCCTACGATCCATCCTGCAGCGGCTCTCCGAGAGTATCTCTTTAAATACTATATCCAACATGACCTCCGAAGAATACGGAGAGAAGCAGAGTTTCCAGAAATAAAGCTGACCGAATATAAGCTGCTAATCAAACCTACTTTCGAAGAGGCTATGAAATTCCTAGACGACATAATGATTCCAGTTCTTAAGGACCATATTAAGATCGTAATTGATGGCCCTGATCTTGAAGTCCTAAATGGTGAAATCTCGTGCGTCAGTATCGGTTACGAAGGAAACACTATAAGCATCCCTTTCACAGATGAACATGGGGATTACTTCTCACCAGAGCAAGAAGTCCTAGTTTGGAGAATGTTGGCAGAGCTTCTTGAGTGCTCATATATATTGAAGACTGGACAGAACCTCAGTTTTGATGCCACCTTCTTGCATAACAAGTATGGTATTGTAGTTAGTCCAATGTTTGATAC
>JBAYNP010000111.1:0-2825 GCA_041678785.1 Patescibacteria group bacterium
CATAACTCCGTCGATAGTAATCGTGGTCCCGGGATTTAACGGGACAGCCCGGCCGGGCGGGACGGTGGTCACGTTCCCGCCCGGGAAGACCGCATGCCACGGGACGGCGGACTGGTTGCGGATCCCGGCTGCCCCGGGAATGGACGGGTGCGGAACAACCGTACCGACAATGGCAGAGCCGTCATCGTTGGCCGGTGAGAGCGAGACATGTCTCCGCCGGATCGTGGTCCCGGCCGAGAGGGCGAGGGTGATGTCACCGGACGGGCGCTGGATCCGCAGGAACGGGGGCGGGACGATCGCTGACCGGCAGTGCCAGCAGGGATGCATCCGGCCATCAGGACCCGCGAAGTTCTCGGCCCTGCACCGGGGGCAGATGACGATCCGGTCCTTGATACCGGAGAAGAGGTTCTGCCATTCGCCCTCAGTCACCCGGCGGCCGGGTTCGCGCAGGCCGTCCGTGAACGCCCGGCAGAAGGTCTCTTTCAGATCCGCCGGGCAGTACTCCCAGCGCTCGCGTGCGATCGCATAATCGGGGTCCGGCGGGAGGCGGTTGCGGGGATCATCGGGATCGAAGACAAAGACCGGCGACTCCCCGTACACCTTCTTCTTTGCCGGGATGTCCCAGCAGTGGAAACGGTACTCCATCTCGCCGTGGAACGGGTGGTGCCAGACCCAGAGGTAGAAGAGGAGGACGGCAAGCGAGTGCAGGTCCGTCTGGGTCGAGGGGTCTGCCGTGCACCGGATGATCTCGGGCGCCATGTACTCCATCGTGCCCCAGACCTGGCAGCGGGACTGCCGGTTCACGCCGACATTGTCGTTGTCGCAGATGAGGACATCGCCGGTCAGCGGATCGAACATCAGGTTACCGGCCGAGATGTCCCGGTAGCAGTGGCCGGAGAGGTGGAGGGCCCGGTAGCTGTTCGCCAGCTGGTAGGAGATCTCGCACAGGGTGGAGAAGTTCGGCACGGGCTTGAGATGCGCCCAGACCTCGCCGAGCTCGGCAAACCGCTGCGTATCGATCCGTGTCATCAGGTACCCGAACTGGTCGGATCCTTCCTGCGTCACGAGGTCGAGCGGCCAGACAAACCTCCTGCCGGCAGCGCCGAACGGGGGACCGGTCCTGACGAGATACAGGATGGCAGCCCGCTGCTCGGGCGTGGCCTGCCCGGGCTTGTACCACTTGACCGCCTGGTATCCCTGCGGGCCGCTGACAAGGTAGACCTCTCCCTGGGTCCCCTCGCCAAGTTTCCGGATCACGTGGAGTTCCGCGCCGGAGAGTTCCGCGGTTACCCGCTGGGCAATGGCAAGGGGCATTACCCGTACTCCGTGTCGGGAGACGTGTTCTCCGGGGTTCCGGCAGGTTCCGGCTGAGGTTGTGCAGGTGTCCCTTCCACGGGGTTGATGCAGACAAAGACGAGGGTCATGTCATCCCCGCTCGCCAGTTCCGAGTAGCGGTCAAGCCAGCCCTTCATGGACCCGGCAACATTCTCGATACCGAACTCGTGCACCCGTGCAACGAGACTTTTTACGAATTTCAGGAACTCCTGTCCTTCGGAACCATCGAACGAGTCCGATACCCCGTCGGTTGCTGCGATGAGGACGCCACCGGCCCCGCGGTCGAGCGTTGCCGTCCGCCAGAGCAGGTGGGCATCCCGGGACGAGAGCGACTGGGTCGCGTTGCCCACGAGACGGGTGTCGCACGGGATCGGGCACTCGACCGTGCCGTCCGGTCGGACGAGGACTATGTCGCCATCGCCGATCTGGCCGATCAGGATCGTGTCGGCAACAATGAGGGCCGAGATCAGGGTGGACCCGTACCGCGTGTAATCGTCAGGCCCCGGGCTGCCGCCAGGGGAGAGGGCGATCTCCCGTTGACCGGCATCCGCGAGAACGGCCTCCCGCCAGCGACGGGTGACCCGCCGCGGGAAATCCGCCTTGAACTCGGATCGCAGGATATGCTGCGGGATCGTATGCATGTGCATCCGGTGAAATGCGGTCAGCTCGTCCACCGCAGCCTGCACGGCCAGCGCGGACCCGGTCCGGCTCTGGTCATGCCGCGGGTCGCCATGACCGTCGGCAATGGCAATGGCAATGCAGGGAATGGCGCCTGACGATCCGCTCCAGAGGGCAAAGGCATCCTCGCAGGGACGGGCGGACCGGATATGGGAGGCCCCGGTCCGGCTGCATCCGAAGGCCCAGCCAAGGGCAGGGTCGCATGCGCAGAGGAACGGGCGGGGCGGGGGCATGCTCTTCGTTTAAAATAATTCGGTGTTGGAAGTGATCATCGGCGGCGAGTCGAGCGAGACATTCGATGTGTCCTCCATGCTCCCGGTGCCCCGGCTCCGGCCGCGGGACGATGCAACCGAGGCCGAGACCGAAGCCCACTTGATGTAGGAGACCAGTTCTTCGGGTGAGTGTGCCTTGAGGAGGCCGACCTGGTCCTGGTTGACGAATTTTAAGAGTTCCGGTTCATTGTAATCGGACTCATCGCCGATCGCAATGGCGAGCCGGACCGCCTTCACGCCCCACGGGATCTTTGCCAGCTCGGCGATCGCATTATCGTATTCATCGCGGGGATCGGTACAGAAACCGTCGGATAAGAGGATACAGACCGGGGGAAGCCCGCGGCGGGGCATGCGCTCGATCGAGAGTTCTCCCGTGAGAAGCCGGAGCGCCTTTGCCGTCGCGGTCAGGCCCGAGGTCTCGAGTTCCGGCCAGGTAAAGTCCGCGACCGGGACCGGGTCGGGGCCCACGTGCCATGCAGCATCGTCGGAAAACTTGATCGCCCGCATGAAGATCTCGACCTGCGGATACGCAGCCACCGC
>JBAYNP010000112.1:0-2811 GCA_041678785.1 Patescibacteria group bacterium
AAACTGTCGGCAATTTTGTTGGCTGTTTGAGTAATTTCTTCGACGGTGGTTGTCTCGGTGATTGGAATTTCAATTTTTAAAGAATTTTTACTATAATGTGAGTCTTCTGGTTGGCCGTATTGCAAGGCGATTTGTTTGTTTTCTGCCGACAAACTACCAAAGTCGATATAAATATAAGCGTGTCCTCCGCTTCTGATGTCGGTTTTATTGGCTGAGCTGGCAAGGGTCTGGATGTTTTTATCGTAAAATTCTTCACAAGCGGACAATAAGGGTGCCTCAACAAATTTTTTGAGATCAGCTTTATTTAAAATCTTGCTGGTCGTTTCTTCGATGGCGGGTACTTCGGCCAGAGATAGTTTTTTGTTTTGTTCAAAGGTGTTCATAGTTTAAAATTTATTTTTGATCATGATCTTTTTTGGCTTTAGAAAATTCTTGTAAACGATTTTCGATCGCACAGACACTGCGTTCATTTTTCTGATGAATTTCTTCGAGCTCGGCAGAAATTGGTTGATTAGTTTTTTTGAAATAATCATAACTTGCTTCCGCCAAAGCGTCGATGGCGAGAATTGAACAATGATGCTTGAGCTCAGGCAATCCGCCGAGATATTCGATAATATCTTGTTTGTTTAATTTCAAAGCTTCGCCCAAAGTTTTATTTTTGGCGAGCTCGGTAATGACGCTACTGGTGGCAATAGCGGCCACACAGCCAAAAGTTTTGAATTTAATGTCTTTGATAAAATCTTCGCCAGCCTTATTTTTGGCGATTTTCAAGTACAGCCACATGACATCGCCACAGGTGACGTTGCCGACGATCCCCAAACCATCGGGATTTTTGATTTCGCCGTAGTTTTTTGGACTTTTGAAAGTGGCTAAAGTTTTTTGGTTATACATAAAATTAAATTAAAATGGTGAAATAGCTCGCAATTGTTTGATGATCGGAATTAGTTTTTTGATTAAATAATCCAAGTCTGATTTGGTCGTCCAACGACCGAGTGAGATTCGGAGTGAGCCATGAACTTTGGCTGGTTCGAGGCCGGTGGCCAGGAGAACTCTGGACGGTTCGAGCTTATTTGACGAGCAAGCCGAGCCAGTCGAAACCGCAATTCCTTCTTCGTTCAAAAGCATGGCAATGGATTCGCCTTCGATTTTGTCAAAACGAAGATTGATATTGTTTGACAGACGATTTGTCGGATGGCCGTTGAGGTGACTGCCAGGAATTTTGATTAAAATATTTTTGATTAGATAATCGCGAAGCTTGATTTGTCTTTGAGATTCTTTGGTTTGTTCTGTTAAACATAATTCAAGTGCCTTGCCGAAGCCGACAATTCCAGCGACATTGACCGTCGAAGATCGCAGGCCGTTTTCTTGACCACCACCGTGAAGTAAGGGCTGAATTTTAATCCCCGCTTTTTTGTAAAGCAAACCGACACCCTTTGGGCCATAAATTTTGTGAGATGAGGCGGTTAGTAGATCAATATTTAACTTTTTGACATCAAGGGCAATTTTGCCAAAACTTTGAGCAGTGTCGGTGTGAAAATAGATATTATTTTTTTTGCAAAGTTGGCCGATTTTTTTTAAATCCTGCAAAGTGCCGATTTCATTGCTGGCGTGGATAATCGAAACTAAAATAGTTTTGGGAGTGATCAGTTTAGCCAGTTCGTTGAATTTGATTTGTCCGAATTGATCGACGGGAGCGATAGAAATTTCAAAACCGTTTTGGGATAACCATTTGGCGGACTCAAAAACGCAGTCGTGTTCAATCGCCGAAATTATCAGATGATTGCCTCGGTCGCGATTGGCCATTGAGAGGCCTTTTAAGACGAGATTATTGCTTTCGGTGGCGGAAGACGTGAAATAGATTTCTTCGGGTCTGGCGTTGATTGCGGTGGCAAATTTGGCACGTTGAGCAGTGAGTTCGGCCTCGGCGGTTTGTCCGAAAGAATGGATTGAAGCGGGGTTGCCGAATTTTTTATTAAAAAATGGCAACATTATTTTAATCACGCGCTCATCGACAGGTGTGGTGGCGGCGTAATCGAGATAGATTTGAGATTTTTTGTTGGACATTATTTTTTTAATAAACTTTTTAAACTAATTGATTTCAGGGTCTGATAAATCGAATTTTCGACTTTACCCCAGACGTTATAGGTCAAACAATTATTTTTCATCGGGCAATTGTGAGTTGTCAGGCATTTAATTCCCAAAACTTGCTTTTCCAAAACTGTAAAAATATCAAAAACAGTGATTTTATTGGCCGGTTTGGCGAGTTTATAACCGCCAGTCGAGCCTTGTTTGACATCAACTAAACCAGCCTGCTTGAGCTTAATAAAAATCTTTTCGAGGTAGGCTCGAGAAATGTTTTCGTCTTTGGCAATTTGGGTTAGTGAGCAATAAGCTGGCTGTTTGGCTAGATAAGCCATCGCTCGTAAACCGTAGCGGGAATTGGTGGAAACTTTCATAAAAAAATATCAGAGTAAATTACTCTGATATAGTATCGTAAGTCGGGATTTTAGTCAAGAGGATTGGTATTTTTACAGAATCAACAAGTTAAGTTCGGTCCCCGAGCCTGTCGAGGGGCAAAAAACAGGTGCAGACTAAAACGACCCTTCGACTCCGCTCAGAGACCGCTCTTGTTGTGTCATTCTGAGCGTAGCCTTGTACTCAAGGCGAAGTCGAAGAATCCCTTATCCGTGGATTACGTAAAGATAAGAATAAGAAAACTATTTTGCGTGATTCAACTCTTGTGTTTTCATTGACGTAGTCAGATATGGCGTTTTCTCTTACTTTTTTAGACAAAAAAGTAACAAAAAACTG
>JBAYNP010000113.1:0-2749 GCA_041678785.1 Patescibacteria group bacterium
ACAATCACATCTTTCGGATAAAATGACGCGCCCAAGCGACCGATTCCTTCAGCTAACTTGTCGACATAAAAATCAACCGGGTCATCATAACCTCGCATCGCTTCATCAATTTTATCTTTGACACCACTGTCGGTAATTTTTTTGTAGTTGAGTAACGCCAATGGATGAACTCCAATGTCATTGTTGATAATAAACTCTTCTCGAGCTAGACCGACGCCGTCATTTGGAATAAATGAAAAACCAAAAGCTTGTTCGGGATTACCGACATTCATCATAATTTTGGTTTGCGGTCGTTTCAAGCCTTTGATGTTGGTTTTTTTGATTTTGAACGGAATTAATTTGTCATAAACAAAACCTTCTTCACCTTCACCACAGCTGACAGTTACGTTTTGTTTATTTTTCAAAACCTTCGTTACGTCGCCAGTACCGACAATACACGGAATTCCAAGTTCGCGCGAGACAATCGCCGCATGACACACTCGACCGCCAGAATTAGTGACGATCGCCTTAGCAATTTTCATAATCGGGACCCAATCTGGATCAGTCATTTCGGTAACCAGAATTTGACCGGCTTTGAATTTGCTAATATCTTTGGCATCCAGAATGATATTGACGTCACCTGAAGCAATTTTTGAACCAACCGCAATTCCTTTGACGAGTGGCTCGCCTTTTTTTACTTTGGAATCAAACTCATATTTTTCGAGATGGTCCAGATTCTTTTGCGATTGGACGGTTTCTGGTCGCGCTTGCAAAATATACAGTTTGCCATCCCTGCCATCTTTGGCCCATTCCATATCCATCGATTTTTTGTAGTGATCTTCGATAATATTGGAATATTTTGCCAGTTCTAGAATTTCGTCATCAGTCAACGTGAAAACATTTCTTTCAAGCTCCGATGTTTTGAGATTGAGTGTCGAGTGTTTATCGCTTTTATCATAAATCATTTTCCATTCTTTACTGCCAAGTTTCTGGTTGATAATCGGGCGATAACCTTTGTCCAAAGTCGTATCAAAAACCATAAACTCATCTGGCGTCACTTTTCCCTGAACAATATTTTCTCCTAAGCCCCATGATGAATTGATCACTGTCACGTCATCAAAACCAGATTCGGAATCAATCGAAAACATCACCCCTGAGCAAGCAAGGTCACTGCGAACCATTTTCTGAAAACAAGCTGAGAGATAAACTTTGAGATGATCAAAACCTTTATCGACTCGATAGACAATCGCACGATTGGTAAATAGTGAAGCGAAACATTCTTTGGTAATTTCTAGGACTTGTTTTTGACCAGAAATATTGAGGTAAGATTCCATTTGACCAGCAAAAGAAGCTGTCGGTAAATCTTCGGCAGTCGCTGATGAACGGATCGCGATATCGACATTGCTCGTTTTATATTTTTTTGAAAGCTCTTTGTACGACTCGAGAATCTGACTTTTTAATTCGTCGGACAATTCGGCTTTAAGAATCAGCTGACGAATTTTGCTCCCACGCTTGATAACTTCTTTGATATTTTTTATATCCAAGCCTTTCAAAATATTTTTAATCGCGACGTCCAAACCATTTTCTTTCAAAAAATCTCGATAAGCTTCGGCCGAAGTCGCAAAACCATTTGGGACTCGCACCCCTTTGGAAGATAATTTCTGATACATTTCTCCCAAAGAAGAATTCTTACCTCCGACTCTTGGAAGATCTTTGATCGTCAATTCATCAAACCATAAAATATATTTTTTTTCTGACATAATTTGTTTTTATTTTTTTATTTAACTAAAGATTAATTTTGCTGGCATATTTGCCGATAAATGGAATCTCCCAAGTTTGACCGGAGGCAGCTTTCATAATTCCTGCTAAAGAAATAACAATCGCTAACAGACTACCAACTATACTAATAAACCAACCAAGAATTGGAATGATTGCGATAATATAAAGAGCAATCTCGGCGATAAACAAAACTAAACCTTGTTTGGCGTGTTTGATGACGAATTCGTCTTTGACATTCAAAATAAATGGCAAAAGGCAAAGCACCCAAAAATAACTTAGGATCGCGAAAATTTTAGTGTTGACTGCTGGTGATTTTTTGTCTGACATAATTTTTTGTTAAAATAAATTAAATATTTTTATAATAATTCTTTTAAAACTGATGCCCGCTCCCAATTATAATCTTCTTTTTTAAAAATTTGTTGATTATATATTCTTTGTAATCCTTGATTATTTTGTATAGATTCTTTTATTTTTAAATTATTGTTTGCTAATTCAACTTCCGAAAATAAGAACCATTCATTTAATATTGTTATGTATCGTTTATTATCTCTGTTTTCAGAATTATTAATAAAGCTAAATTTCTCCATAAATTCTGGGGTAGAAATTTTATTTATTATCTCTATAAGTTGATCCATTGTGTTGGCATCTCCTGATAAGTAATCCCACAATTCTTTTGCAATAAGTGTTTCTTTGGGATCAAAAAATTTTGTCATATTTATTATTGAACCAAGAAATCTTTTTTTATCAAAATCGGTTGGCGTATTACTAGTAGGATCAAACGGAAAACCCACAAAAAAATTAATCTTTTTGTCCGGGAACATTCTATATAGCGCGGCCTTCCCTTCTAGTATTTTTTGTTTTTCACCTCGCATTTCTCCCGAATTAGGTTTTACTGACTTTAATTCAATAGCTGTAACGCTTTGATCATCTTCTATATAAACATCCGCTGAAAAATCAATCGAATTTACTAACTCGTTAGAGCTATTTATAA
>JBAYNP010000114.1:0-2737 GCA_041678785.1 Patescibacteria group bacterium
TAAACGAGGAGATACTTTGGAAAATATAAAATCGAAGCTTGAAATAACCGATGAGGATTTTGGTGATATGCATTATAGTAATTTTTTGGATTTTGGAAAAAATATTGTTATGATCACTCACGAGGGAAGTAGTTTCATAGAAAACTATTGTTATAGCTTAACAAAAGAGTGGTTTGTTTGGATATCTGGTTTTATTACAGTAGTCGCTTCAATAGTCGCAGCCTTTTTTTCAATTCTAGCTTACTACTGTAACTAAACCGCGACGCGTTAATTATGAATTGTCGAAAAAAAACTCAATTTTGTTATTGAAATGCAGGTTTTAAAACGAGTCAGTTGACATTCAATTAAGAAAGCATGGCTAAATCTATGCTTTTTTGTGGGGGAATAAGTAGAATTGAGATAATATAATTTTTTTAAATAATGGAACAGATAAATTTATTTAAATTGGGTGGGGGGAATGGTGATGCGAAAAAATATCCTGGGACTTATTTATTTTTTGATACGGAAACTACGGGGTTGCCTCGGAATTGGAGGGCGGCGGTTGAAGATGTGGATAATTGGCCTAGGTTGGTTCAGATTGCTTGGGCGTTGTATAGGGATGGCGTTAAAGTTGATAGCCGTGATTTTATTGTTAAGCCCGAAGGTTTTGAGATACCTGTAGAAACTTCAAATATACACGGGATAACAACCGAGCGTGCTGAAATGGAAGGTGTATTATTGCAAACGGTGTTGGGCGAGTTTAATAATTTGGTAGAGCAAGCTGACTTTTTAGTTGCTCATAATATTAGCTTTGATGAAATGATTGTTGGAGCCGAATTTTTGAGAAATAATATGGCAAATAGCCTTGTTTTTAAGCAGAAAATTTGTACAAAAGAAATGTCCACAAATTTTTGCGCAATACCCAGCGCCAACGGTTATGGCAAGTATAAATGGCCAAAACTTTCAGAACTCCACATAAAACTATTTGGCACAGAATTCGAGGACTCCCATAACTCCAAAGCCGACGTAGAAGCCACCGCAAAATGCTTCTGGGAAATGAAGTCCCGTGGTATTTGATAAAAACTGAATAGTTTATCAATAGATTGTTACTCTAAACTTATTCAATTTTGATTCCTATAACACGATTTTTATTTTGTGATATAATTAAAAAACATGGAAAAAGAAAGTCACATACACGAGAATGGATCTGTCAAAAACTTGATTTTGGCGATTTTTATTAATGTTTTTATTGTTATTTTTGAAGTGATTTTTGGATTAATTTCAGGGAGTCTGTCATTAATTTCTGACGCTTTGCATAACATAACAGACGTATGTTCAATGGTGCTTAGTTTTTTCGGTGAAAAAATTTCAACTAAACCAAATGATAATCGAAAAACTTATGGATATAAAAAAACAGAGGCAATTATTGCATTTATTAACGGGGGCGTGTTGCTGGCAGTTGTGGGGTTCATATTTTTTGAAGCAATAAAGAGAATTTTAAATCCAGCCGAGGTTTCAGGAATGCAAATGATTTTTGTAGCATTTATAGCTTTGATTGGAAACGGAGCCGCAACTTGGCTGCTAGAAAATGACTCGCATAAAAATTTAAATCTGAAAAGTGCATGGCTGCACTCATTTCAAGATGCAATATTTTCCTTGGCGGTAATTATTGGAGCGGTGGCGATTTATTTTACTGGTTTTGAATGGATAGATCCGGCTTTGTCGATTGTAATTTCAGTTTTTTTATTGAAGGAAATATGGGATGTTTTTATCGAGGCAATTGACATGTTGCTTGATTCGGTGCCAAAAGACATAAAAATCCAGGATATTAGAAAAAATCTTTTGGGAATAGAAGGAGTTGAAAAAGTGGAAGACTTGCACGTGTGGCAAAATGGCTCAAAAAATGTGTTTTTGAGCTCGCATATTCTGGTGAAAAGCGACGCGGATAGAATTAAATCGCTGATAAAATTGCAGAAAATGCTAAAGGAAAAATATAATATTTGTCACTCTACGTTACAAATAGTTTCAAAACGTGATGTAGAAGATGAAAATTTTGAATGCAAACATTGTAATTAATAGTAATTTTTATATGATTTTAAAGGAAATTTTAAATCGTAGAAGTGTTAGGGAATATAAATCGGATGAAGTGCCAGAGGAGTTTTTGAATGAGATTATCAAGGCGGCGGAGTTTGCGCCCAGTGGAAGAGGAACACATGCAAATGAATTTTTGATTGTGAAGGAACAAAAAACTAAAGACGAAATTTGTAAGATTTGCGGGCAGGAATTTTTGAGGCTGGCTCCAGTGATGTTAATTTTATTGTGCGACAGTAATAAAACAGATTTAGTAGTTCAAGATTTATCGGTGGCAACGGAAAATGCTTTTTTGCAGGCTACAGTTTTGGGATTGGGCACAGTTTGGAAAAATTTAAATTCAGAATGGGAAGAAAAAATCAAAAAATTGCTGAATATTCCTCAAAACTACAAAGCGATAAATATAATTCCAATTGGGTTTCCTAAAAGTGCTCCAGAACCGCACAGCGATGCCAATTTCTCCCAGTCCAAGATACACATAGAAAAATGGTAGTTTGAAAAAAAATCACCTTTCAATTGGGGTGATTTTTTGTTAGGATAAAAATATGGAGATATTTAAAGCAGAATTTGCTAGGGGAGTGGTTGGAGGAGATTATACTACTGGGGACAACTTGCCACAAGTTGCGTTTTTGGGTAGGTCTAATGCGGGGAAATCTAGTGTGATTAA
>JBAYNP010000115.1:0-2692 GCA_041678785.1 Patescibacteria group bacterium
GCAGATGAACTGGCTAGAAATGGGTTTTTGACGGTGAGTTTAGATTTTTTGGGATTTGGTTTGTCCGATGGAGAATCAAAGGATATTTTAGAGGCGAGATTTGAGAAGCCAATGGGAGTGTTGGATTTAATTGAGACAGTTAAAAAACTAGATTTTGTGGATCCGGATAAAATTGGAATTTGGGCCCACAGTAATGGTGGACAGATTGCAATTTCGGTTTTGGAAGTTACAGGGGGAAATTATCCAACAGTGTTGTGGGCGCCGATGACTAATCCTTTTCCAAACAGTGTTTTGGACACAATGGATGAAAATAGTGAATCGGGGAAAATTGTAAAAACACGAATTGATGAATTTGAAAAAGAATATGACAGTAAACTTTATTCGATTGATAATTTTTATAATTGGATAGGGGCGCCGATTTTGATTCATCAGGGGACGGTGGATGCGTGGTGTAAGGTGGAGTGGCAGCAGGATCTGCAAAGCAGATTGAAAGAGTTGGGGAAGGAGGTAATTTTGGATATTAGAAAGGGAAATGATCATAATTTAAAACAAGATTGGGATAAAGTTGTTGAACAAGATGTAAGATTTTTTAAAGAAAAGTTTGGTATAATTGAATAGAGATTTATGAAATTATATTTTGTAGCATCTGCCAGATTGGTAGATATTGATCCAAAATTGTATTCAAAAATGTATTCCTGTTTGTCAGGTGAAGGGAAGATGGTTAGTGATAAGGTGATGAAATGGGTAAAAACAGGAGTGAGGGATATGAGTGGAGTGCCGCAGAGAATAAAAAGAGAAAATTATATCCAGTCAATTGATTCAGTTAAAAAGGCAGATGTTGTGATAATGGAAGTTTCGGGACATAGTATGTCGATGGGTTATTTGATTAGTAATGCTTTGGAGATGAACAAGCCAGTGATTGCTTTACATAAAAAAGAACATGTGCCGGTTTTTATTAAAGGTATTAATGATCCAAAATTGATAATTTCGGAATATGATGGTGAGAATGTGGAGCAGGTGATTAAAGGAGCTTTAAAAAAAGCCGATAGTTTAATTGATGTGAGATTTAATTTTTTCGTTAATCCAAGAATTTTGAATTATTTGGATTGGGTGGCACAAAAAAGAATGCAACCGCGATCAGTGTTTTTGAGAAATTTGATTGAGCACGAGATGAAAAAGGATAAGGAATTTAGAGCTTAAATTTGGCTTTAACTTTGAGCCAATATTTTGATTGTCGGCAGATTTTTTTAGTATCGTCTGGATTTTTTAAGATTGATTTCACTAACTCTTCAAGAAAGATGGTATTTTGAGAACCTTTAACTAAAATGGTTTCGCCACCTTTAACTTCGTTTTTTAAAAATTCAGCGGTTTGCCACCAATAGGTAAATTTTTTGGATTTGTCGCCAAAATATTTGGTCGTTTCGGGGCCAACACTGATAATTAAATCAGCCGATTTAGTGGCTAAATCGTAAATTTTTTGATGTTCTTCTTTACTAGAATCACCGAGTTCTCGCATATCGCCAAGAACGGCAATTTTTTTGGTTTTGAAAGTGGTTAAAAATTTTAAAAGTTCGCTACAAGCAATTGGAGAAGAATTATAAGAACTGTCAATAATAGTAGAGTTTTTGATGCCGTCTAAAATTGAGGAACGAGAAGGGGGTAAGACAAAATCGGCTTGAAGATTTTTAACAGCTTCGTTATAATTTATATTGAAAATTCTGGCGAGGCTAAGAGCGGCACCAAAACAAATGTGATAAATTTCAGGAAGATAAAATTGGTCAAATTTAATTTTAGTGGGAACGAGATTAATAATATTTTTATTTTGAGTGTATTTTTTGACTAATTTATCTTGGTTGTTGATAATGGCAACTTTAGCTAAGTTAGCCATTTTGGCTTTTTCTTGAGCAATTTGATCAATAGATTTAAAATTGGCTACATGGACAAAACTAACATTAAGAAAAATAGCGATGTTTGGTTGAACAACAGAAAGGAGATAGTCGATATTGTGAGGCCAAGTAGGGGAATCAACACCCATTTCCAGAATTAAAATATCGTAAGATTGCCAATTGATTAAAAGTTTTATTGGGCAAAGAATAATTATTTTTAACCAAGAGAGAAGATTATAATCGGTGATTTTAAGACCAATAATGCTTAAAGGTAGACCGGATTCAGAATTGTAGCCATCGTTAGTTTTGACTTTGAAATGAGAAGAAAGAACGGCTTGGCAGGCAAAAAGAGTAGAACTTTTACCAGCGGAACCAGTAATACCGACAATATCCAATTGCCTTTTTTTTAATTTTTGAATAAATCTGACTTTAGAAAGTTGAAGTCTGGCAAAAAATTTAAGATAATTTAAAACCAAATTGGAAATATTTTTTTTCATATAATTTTTCGTCTAATTGATGAATGTAGTGAACAAATAAGGGTATAGATGGGGATATTTAATGTAGCACATAATTTGTAAGCAGAGCAGGAATCTTCGATATTTGATGAAATAATAGTAACTTGGTCACCAATTTTAGCATTGATGGTTCTGGGGATTTTGATGATGGTCATATTCATATTGATGTTGCCAGTAATAGGACATTTGGTGTCTTGAAGTAGAAAAGAGGCACGGTTACTTAGACCATAGGGGATACCTTCGTAGTAACCGGCGGTGATAATGCCGATAAGTTCGTCTTGTTTAGCAATA
>JBAYNP010000116.1:0-2669 GCA_041678785.1 Patescibacteria group bacterium
GTTCTGCGCCCGAGGCGCATCCGCCTTGGGCGGAGATTCCCCTAGGCGGTACCAAGTTTTAGTTTAGTAAATTTTATTGTGGATAATAACACGGTGTTGATTTATTTGTAAAAATAAACTAGTATAGCACTAGCTAAAGACGTTTTGTTGTTGATTTAATATAAAATAATTTAATAAAAATTTATGAAAAATTTCAAAAGTTTCAAATCGATTTTTTCGATTTGTATGTGCCTCATGATGATTTTTGGTAATTTTCCTTTGGCTGCATTTGCGGCAGTAAGTAGTATAAATCCGGGTGATGTTTTGATAAATGAATTTGTAATTAATTCTGAAAACGACTGGGTTGAATTTATGAATACAACCAATGATGACATCGATTTTACTAATTGGGTATTAAGTAGTGTCGTGTTTGGCGACATGACAATTTCCGATTTAAAAATAGCTGACAGTTATATATTACCAGCACAAGGGTTGTTAACAGTAGATCTGGGTTCTGATATTTCAAATGATACTGGCGATGTTCTTCAAATAAAAGATCCTGCTAATCAAGTTATTTATGCAGTTTCTTATGGTAATCAACCAATGCCAGATGGAGCAAATCATATAGATGCCCCAGGGGCTGGTCAATCAGCCGTTTTAAATTCGGGGACATGGAGTATTTCTGATTCTCCTACAAAGGGTTGGTTTAATAATGCTGGGACAGAAGGTTCAGCACCTATTCTGTCTGAATTACCTGGAATTTGTGCACCTGCTGGTCCTTGTGTTGTTGGTGTGGTTTCTAATATGGGAATATTAGAAGACCCAAGTTTTGCAACTGGTTTATATTTTGAACAAACGGGTTTGGGTAAAATAGAGTTTACAAATGAAGTAAATCTTACAGATCAATCCGTGGTGAGTGATTTAATAAACCTTGGTGATTTAATGGAAATGTCAGCTGGGCATATCAATTTTGATTCTGAATTAGCCAGTGCAATGAGTAATGCTGGGGCGACGCTAACAATGTATGGTTTAGAGGGTTATGATTCGGAGCCAAGCTTAATTGTAAGTGATGACGAAGGAAGCGTAATTGATCCTTCTGATGAAAATTATCCTGAAATTATTACAGAATGGGATGGTGATGCTGGAACTTTGAATTTTACCACGAGTCATTTTACTCAATTTGATATTGATGATGAAGAAGATTCTGGCGATGATGATTCTGGTTCGGACAATACCGATAGTGATGAAGACGGAATTTCAGATTCAACAGATAATTGTGTAAATAATGCTAATTCAGATCAAGCTGATGTTGATGGTGATCAAATTGGCAATGCTTGCGACAATTGTTCAAATTTAGCCAATGCCGATCAAGCTGATACTGATGAAGATGGAATTGGTGATGTCTGTGATACGTATAGTTGTCATGCAACTGATGATGAAATCTATGGTGATGGAGTAGATAATGATTGTGACGGAGCAATAGATAATAGATTAAACGAAGATACTTCACCAACTGCGATAGTTCCAGGTGACACACTGACTGTTTTTGGAAATGATTTGAATTATTTCGATGCAAGTAGCACTGAAATTTGTTTTGACGGAGGTGGTTCTTGTATAAAAGCGAGCGATCCAGAAATTATTTCTTGGACGGAAACAGAGATTTCTGTAAGACCAGAAATTTTTAATGGCAGCAACTATGCACTTCAAGATTATCAGGGAGGAATCATAATTTACATAGACGGGGTTAGAATAAATGGTTGGGATTTGGGTAATGTTCCCGTTTATTATTTAAAGCCAATAATAAAAAATATATCTATTGATGGAGATTATATTCATGTTACTGGAGAGAATAGCTATACTTATAATTCTTTTCTTCCTTTTAGAGATTTTGATGGATCTGTGATTATTGACGATCAAGAATTACCTATGGAATATGAAGGTAACGCAGTTAAAGCTCTTTTATCAGAAGAATTAAAAAACATTGGTAATGTAGAAATAAAAGTTAAGAATGGATATGGAATTGAAAGTGACCCTGTTATGTTTAGACTAGACTCAATTGCACCTGTTTTCAATTTTGTTTCTCCGACTCCTGCTGATGGTGTCAGAATAAATTTTCAACCACAATTTCGTATTCAAGCTAATGAAGAATTATCTAGTGCGTGGTTGAACTTTGGTTTACTAAACGGAAACTTTGAAGATGGTACTGATAATTGGACAATTGTTGGTCGTTCAGCAATTGTTGATAATGTCTATCATTCAGCTGGCCATAGTTTATTATTGCAGACTTCAAACGATAGTGGTAGTAGCATTAATTACGCTTATCGAACAATAGTCTTGGACAATAGTGAAAATATTACCTTAAGTGCTTGGATAAAGCAGTTTGCAAATGATGGATATTATTGGGATCAGCAAAAAATTTATGTAACAGACGAAAATGGAAATATAATTAGATATTTGCTTGACACCCTAGCTAACAACGATTGGAATCAGGTTACTTATGATTTGTCGGATTTGGCTGGACAAACTATAAGAATTTATTTTTATGTTCATGATGATGGTGCTGGTGATCCAAGTGGAATGTGGGTAGATGACGTTTCGGTAAATAATGTCTCTGGAAGTGGTGGTTATGAAATGATAATTGATGAGACTGATTCAACTCAAGCATATTATGATATTTCTGGTTTGGACGA
>JBAYNP010000117.1:0-2640 GCA_041678785.1 Patescibacteria group bacterium
CTGGCTCACTGGTTTCGTTCATAATAAATTCTAATTTTTGCCTTCGCTATTTTTCAAAACTCGCCCTGCTGGGCTCAGACAGTTGAAAAATTTTTTACAAACCGCTCAGGGCAAAAATTGAATTTATAATTCACTCAACCAATGTTCGCATTTATTTGAAAAAGTATTAATTAATAACTCGTGGTTTCGACGGTTATTGCCACCCCTAAACCCCGGGTGCTTCTGAAAAGCTCGGAGTAACTAGATTAAAACAAAAGGCTTGCAATTTTCAATTTTACGTGATAGACTGAGTTCTTTGTGGAACCCGTAAATTGAAACTTTGGAGGGATAATGATTGCGTTTGGTTTAGTAGCTGGTGCCGCACTTTCTTATGTGGCTATTTGGAGATTTGTGACTGGCAAGCGGTAATCAGCAACCAGAAAATTACAAGAACATAAAAGCGGCTCAATGATGGGTCGCTCTTTTTTTAAAGTTCTGGTGGGAACTTTGGAATATTGTTTTATAAAATTATAAAAAGATTATGTTATTATTTTGTTAATTCAATAGCTCTCTCAACTATTCTATCTCCTATTGTACCCCAATCAAAGTATTGCTTATAATTATTTGGATCAATCAATTTTATTTCAGTTATTTTTCCGTCTGGATCACCAGTAAATTCTCCATAAGGCTCTACGTTGCAGACATATCGTAATTGGTAGATAGCTTTATCTCCAGTTTTAACCGCTTGATATCCAATGGGCTTGAAATTCAAAACTTTCATATTTGACTCTTCTTGAATTTCTCTTTTTAGGCAATCTTCAAGCGATTCACCGGGCTCAATGCTTCCGCCTACAAAACTCCAGGTTTTTCTTATGCCATGAAAGACAATAATCATTTTTTCTTTTAAAAGACAAACGGCATAAACTTGTGTTATTTTACTAAAATCAAGCGATTCAAAAGAGTCGGTGTCTTCGTATGTTACAAAAGATACTGAGTTGTCTGGATTAGTAAACTGAGATTTTATTTGCATATATAAAATTTTAAAGTTCTGGCTGGAACTTTGGAAATTAAAATGTTAAATTATAACGAAATTTAGAATTGTTTTTATCGCTGACGAGACAGCGCCTTCGGTAACAATCTGAATCCAAATAAGAATCACTACTAAAACGACAGAAGTGATTGCACCGACTTGGTAAACAGGATTAGCCATTTTTCTGGCTATAAAATCGATGACAAGACCTGCAATGAATAGCAAACCAGCCATCGGGCCAAAAAATGCTTTTGGTGACCAGTCCCAGCCTCCCCCAGATCCCCCGTTAATTCGGGCGTTCGGGTTAAGTAAGGTTAAAATGAAAGGTCCGAGCAGTATAAGTTCAACTATAATTAAAATGCGTAGCATTCTTTTTAGTGTAGGCATTTGGATGTGGTTTGTTTTGAATGTTTAAGAATGTTATGATTTTGGCGTTTTAAAACAACAGAACTAAATCACGCGCGTCCTTCTTCGCTTTAATAAAGCATTGCCAGAAGGTGGCTGTGCCATTTGGCTTGTGGTTCGTAGTTTTAACGAAGAACCAAGCTTTGCAATGTTTGACTTGCTCAATATTGAGCTACGAAGGACATTTTTCTCTTTGCTGGCTCGTTATACTCGCCACAAAGCGAAAAATGGTGGACCTGAGGGGACTCGAACCCCTTACCTTCTGATTGCGAACCAGACGCTCTACCAGCTGAGCTACAGGCCCAAAACGTAATTTAGTTATAGTCTATCCTACAACTAATTTCAAATTTTGATCGTTTCTTTATCCCCACCAGGAATTGAACCTAGATTTAGGGTTTAGGAAACCCTCGTTCTATCCGTTGAACTATGGGGACGTAATTTACAAGGTGTACAAAATTTGTGTTCTCTCTAGAACAAAACTTAAAATTTTTGTTTACATTTCAAATACAAGCGTCGTAAAAAATTATTTACTTTCGCGTTCTTTGTCGTGGAACTTTTGGTAAATCTCGCGCAAACCCTTATCAGTTATATGGGTATAGACTTGGGTGGTGGTGATTGATGAGTGACCGAGCATGGTTTGAACTGAACGAATATCAGCGCCAGATTGAAGTAAATCGGTGGCGAAGCTATGTCGCAAGGTATGAGGGGAGATACTTTTGGTAATTCCAGCGACTTTGGCGTATTTTTTGATAATTCGCTGAATTGATCTGGCTGTTAGGCCATCTTGTGCCTTCTTTTTGTCGGTGGCGGCTCGATCATGACGTAAAAAGAGGGCAGTTTCCATGTCAGTGCGTTTTTCAAGGTACTTTTTGATCCAAGAGCGCGCTTGATTGGATAAAAAAATCACCCTTAATTTACCACCTTTACCACGAATTGTAAATTCGTCTTTGCTAAGATTGATGCCATCTTTCTCTAAACTAATCAATTCGGAAACACGCAGGCCAGTCGAAAAAAATAATTCTAGAATTGCGCGATCGCGGAGCTGAACAATTTCTTCTTGTTTGACTAGTATCGGAGCGCTAAGTAAATGTTCGAGATCTGGTCCTTCGAGAAATTCGACTTCGCGTTGTAAAGTTTTGGCGAGTTCGATTTTTTCTGGAGCCAGACTGACGATATCTTGTTTGGCCAAATATTTTAGAAAAGATCGCAGAGCAATCAAATGATAA
>JBAYNP010000118.1:0-2607 GCA_041678785.1 Patescibacteria group bacterium
CAATCCCATGCGGTGCTTCAGCAGAAATAACTCTTCGTCCTTTTTCTGCAATACGTAGAATAGCATCCTTAAGTGCTTCTGGAGTTGCTGAAAAAGGACGAAGAGTTATTTCTGCTGAAGCACCGCATGGGATTGATACAACAAATAGAGAAGTTAAAATTCCTAAAGCTGAAGCAAGAAAATTTGAGTTACTTCTTTCTCTTATAGAAAAAAAAGATTTAGATAAAGTTAATATTATTTCTAACTCTGAAAGTTCTATTTATGTTGCGGCGGCTGCAGCCCTTTATCCAGAAAAATTTGAAAATATTGTTTTTATTGAGCCTGCAGGATTAATTGGAAATGATAATTTTTGGGATTTACTAAAACGTAATATGCAGGAAGCAAAAGAAGATGAACGTCAAAGTAAACTAAAAGAAAAAGTAAAATATCCATCAAGTGCGAGTATCGGAATGAGATCAATTTTTTCTAATTTACCTGCTTCAATTAAAGAAATAGATGCAATCGCCCACGCTGATATTACAATGATGCTTGAGCAAATACATAACGCTGGTATAGGTATTTCTATTATTCATGCCGTAGACGATAAAATATTTCCAATGGAAAAAATACAAAAAATAATAAAAGCACATACGATAGATGGTTTTTATAGCGTAAGCGGTGGACATAATAGTATATATTTATATGAACCTTTTGGTCGTGCAGCAGAAGCAGCCCTTAGTGCCTTAGAAAATAAAAAAGATACCAAAAATAAAAACAATTAAGACCATGGAGAGATGCCAGAGCGGTCGAATGGGACGGTTTTGAAAACCGTTGAGCCCGTAAGGGTTCCTAGGGTTCGAATCCCTATCTCTCCGCCAAGTAAAATACTTAAACCAAAACTAACTTGGATTTTACGATAAGCGTATTTATCAAGAATAGGGATGAGAAGTTTATGCCCCGTAGCGAAGCGAAGGGGTAAATCCCTGCCTGCGCAGGCAGGCCTATCTCTCCGCCAATAAAATAAAAAAGAGATTTAGGCTCTTTTTTTGTTTGAGTGGAAATATTTTTGATAAACCGTTATAATGAATGGAGTTAAGCTACTTTTTGTACTTTAATCACTGGCTTTAAAAATATTTTTTGTGGATCTAATTTCACCCTTAAAAACTATCAAAGGCATCGGGCCGACGACGGTCAAACGTTTTCAAAAATTAGGTGTCGAAAATATTCGAGATCTTCTTTTTTATTATCCCTTTCGCTACGACGATTTTTCCAAAATAACTTTGATTGAAAACCTCCAAGCTGGCGAGCCCGCCACTGTCAGCGGTAAAATAACGCTCATCGCTAATCGCCGAGCCAAACGTCGTCGAATGGTCATTACTGAGGCACTCCTCGAAGACAAATCGGATGTTATTAAAATCACTTGGTTCAACCAAGCTTTTATTACCCAAAATTTGAACGTCGGCGACCAAGTTTATATTTCTGGCAAACCAGAATATTATCTCAACTCGTTGCAATTTTCTAATCCGTCCTACGAAAAAATCAAAGAACAAACCACTCACACCGCCAGACTAATTCCGATTTATCCTTCGACCGAAAAGCTGACTCAAAAACAAATTCGCTGGATTATCCAGGCTGGTTTGGAATCTGCCAATCAAATCGACGAATGGCTACCACAAAATATTTTGACCAAATATAATTTGATTTCTTTGCCATGGGCGATTACCCAAATTCATTTTCCTGACAGCAAAGAACAATTACATCTAGCCGAAGAGCGTCTGAAATTCGATGAATTATTTTTGATTCAGCTCAAAAATTTTTATCTACGTCAAAAATTAGCCAAACAAATTTCGCCAGCTATAAATTTTTTTGAAAGCGAAACCAAAAAATTTGTCGCCTCGCTTGGTTTCAAATTAACCGACGCTCAACGCAAATGTGCTTGGCAAATTATCGCTGATTTAGAAAAAACCATTCCGATGAATCGACTCCTTGAAGGTGATGTCGGCTCGGGTAAAACCGTCGTCGCTGGCATTGCGCTTTTAAACGTCATTCTAAATCAACAGCAAGCCGTCCTTTTGGCGCCGACTGAAATCTTGGCTCAACAGCATTACCAGACATTTCTCAATTTATTTCAGAGTTACAATTTTAGAATTGCCCTCTTGACTCGCACCAATCAAAAGTTAAACGGCCAAGAAATTTCTAAAAAAGATTTACTAAAAGCGCTTGCCGAGAATCAAGTCGACCTAGTCATTGGCACCCACGCACTTTTGCAGGAAAAAATTAAATTTGCCAAGCTAGCACTAGCGATTGTCGATGAACAACACCGCTTCGGGGTCAATCAACGCGCCCAGATTGTCGAGCAAATCAATCAAACCGCCACGCCACATTTCTTGAGTATGACCGCCACCCCAATTCCCCGCTCACTCGCACTTACGATTTTTGGCGATCTCGATTTATCAATTATCGACGAGATGCCAAGTAACCGCAAAAAAATAATTACCAAATTGGTCGACCCGAAAAATCGTTACCAAGCCTATCATTTTATCGCCAACCAAATCAAAACTGGCCGACAAGTTTTTGTGGTTTGCCCACTAATCGATCCGTCGGATAAACTTGGAGTTAAGTCGGTTA
>JBAYNP010000119.1:0-2588 GCA_041678785.1 Patescibacteria group bacterium
AAGCAGTTATATTTGCCGATTGGGAACACTGGAAGCGGAATTTGAAAGTTATTATTATCGGATAATGTCAAAAATCAGAAATATTTCAAACAGCAACGCGGACGCGGAAACAAAAGCCAAAGGATCGGACGAATATTTTGTTTATCGCAAAATCAAAAATTTTCGTCAGGATTTATACGAAAAAATACAGTCAACAAAACGATTAATTAATGAAGAACCGGATGGAAGAAAAGACGAAAGACACGCAGAAAGGAACTGTTATCAACCATAGATATTAAGCAATTTGCCAAGTCTTTTATAAAGTGATATAATTTTAATATCTGTGCATAACTTTATGAAAAAAGTAAAAGAAAATTTTGTTAATGATGACATGCAACATCTTGATGAATTAACTGCTGTGCCAAATATTTTAATGGATAAATATCAAGGTATTTTTGATAAATCACAGACAAAAGCAATTTTTGAAATTATAAGAGAAACATATAGAGCGGGATTAGATCTCGGCAGAAACGAATCTCCGATATTTGCGGTTATCCCGATTAGCATTTTGGAAAATAGAACATTGTCGGCAAATTCTAAACTTTTATACGCGGAAGTTATGGCATTGACAAAGAGATCGGGTAAATGTTATGCGACAAACGAGCATTTAGCTAATATGCTCGGACTATCAAAAAGAACAATACCTGATTTATTGAAAGAATTGCAAGGGAATGGTTTAATAATTGTTGATGTTCAAAGATCAAATGAGGGAACTTATCGCAATATTACCGTATCGTTTTTTAGCGAGGGGGGGATACGCCAAAGAGCGAGGGGGGGATACGCCAAAGAGCGAGGGCATAATAGAAATAGACAAAAAGAAATAGACAAAGAGCTTAATACACCGGCGCCGAGCGCCGCGGTTAAAGATAATATTCAAAATCAGATTGCAGAATTATTTGATATATTTAAAAAGTCAATTAATCCAACAATCAACTTCGGGCACACCACGCAACGCCGCGCCGCGCAAGAATTAATAGAAAAATTTGGATACGAGAAAGCAACCAACACCGCTAAATACGCAGTTAGTATTCAAGGCCAAAAGTTCGCTCCGACAATTACCACGCCATATTTGCTCCAAACCAAACTTGCAGAATTATTGATTTATTATAAAAAACAACAAAAAAGTAATATTTTAAGCATATGACGCAAACGCAAATTCAGATAGATATTAAAAGTTGGATAATTGTTTTTAAAGATCGGTCAAAAAAATATATAACTGAAAATCAGGCGAATGCTTTAATAATACAAAGTGGTAACAGCGCGGCGCGCGGAATTATGATTGACGGCGGATTTATAGATTTTGCAACGATCGGAAAAGTTTTGCCAGTATCAGAATTTTATGAGCAATACCCTGACGAACGGCCGGGGAGAGAGGTCCAGCCGTTTAACGCTGATGTATTTTTAAAAAATTATAAAACGCCGCTCCGAGAGCGAGCATTAAACAAACTGGCAACAGGACTGAAAAAATATATTAGTGGCGGGGAATATAAAGGCGGAAACGGCCCGTTGATAATTTTGGATAAAGTGGAAAATGCTTTAAAAGTTATAGTATGAAACCGATTATTCATACCAAGAAATGGTTTTTAAACAGGGTAGGAAAAAGAATTTTCCGCGATAAACATATTTGCTGTCCGAAATGCGATGAGGTAACAAAAAACGGTTTAATAATTTCCAGCAAACAACACGCCGAATATTTATATTTAGTTCAAAACGAATTCGGTGCGGAGGGAACGCATTTAAATTATAGGGATAAAAAATAATTTTTATGGATTTTAAAAAACCGGAAAAGAAAAAATCTAAGTTTAGAAAATGTCCGAAATGCCACACGGAAACAATATTGGCGATCTGCGTTTGCGGGCATAAATTGCAAAATTCAAAAATATGCTCACCCGAACAGAAAAAATAAAATACGGCGAAGAATTATTAATCAATATAAACGAGAATGGTTTGACACTGATTTTTCCTTTCGTTTTAATGTTTCACAAACAATTGCTTCCCCGCAACATGCCACGCAGATTGATCAGGCAAATAGAAAATTAACCGCTGATAAAATTCATTTAGAAAAATTAATGGCAAAATTGGAACGAGATATTAACGAATGGAAATTGCAACCATTAGAGGATGATTTAAAAAATAAATTACCCCAAGATGAAAAAAATTAAAATTTTCGGACATCCATGGCATATTGGTCATCAACATAGTTTAATTACGGCATTGCCGGAATATAATTTTTATTATATTTTAGACAGATTTCGTCCGTGGAAAACAGAGAACCGTCCGATCCCAAAAAATTTATATTTTGTTGAACATTATGAGCCGGGAGAATACGATCTCGCCATTTTACACATTGACCAACAATGTTTGCATGATAATAAAAAGGGAATGCCATTTAATATTTTAAACAAGCAAATTGAAGACATACCAAAAATAGTTATTAATCACGGCACGCCGCATTTTTTAGATAAGGACAAGAAAGATTTAAGCGATGAAATGCGAGAAAAAATTGGAGATAATTTAATGATAATAAATAGCGAAGAAGCGCGCCGCGA
>JBAYNP010000120.1:0-2583 GCA_041678785.1 Patescibacteria group bacterium
ATTTTTTTAAGAGTCATTTCACTACAATCAAGAATCAAGCCTTCACCTTTCATGCAATTAAACGGATGAAGATTTTTGTTTAGTTGTTTTTTGGCAAAAAATGGTGGAAAATCACGGACATAATCAGTATGAGTAACCATGATGATCACATCATATTCTTTCTCATAAGAAAGAACTAGTTTTAAAACATCATCAAGTTTTTCGCCTTTGGAATCTTCTGTCCATAAGATATTTGTTTCAGCAAAATGAGGCCTTTCCTTTCTAATTATGCGTTGGATAATCATAGCAGTTTCCACAGCTCTATCTTTGTCTGATGACAATATCATAATTTTTTGGTTTTTAACGATATCTTCAATCATTTGAACTAGAGCAATAATAGCTTTTACTCCATCTACAGTAAGATCTATTCCATTAGGTTCTTCTTCTCCATGTCTGACAATAATTAACGTCTTCATAATTATCCTTTCTTTTTTATTTTCTGTTTAATATTTTTTTGAATAATTTTTGAGAGAGATCTAAGTTGTTAAATATTTCTTCTGCATCAGATGATTTTAAATCACCAGACTTCCATGAATTACTATTGATTAAATATTGCAAACCACTAGCAATCTGTTTAAGGGCCATGATAATTTCTTCATCTATTCCGTCTACTGTAAGATGTGACCCATCTTTTAAAAGATTAAGGCTCATTTCGTCGGTATATTTGAAAAAGATATTAATACTGCACTCCAGAAGAGCTTTATAATAATTTCCTTCTACTGGCGGGACAAACAGAGTGACATGGTTTTTATTTATTGTCGATTTATCTTCCAAAAATTCTAGTAATAAAGTATTATCATTTTCACTTGGTGTTTCATATCCTTTTACTTCTACGAATTTATGACTCATAAAATCACTCCTTTATTTATATTCTTCTAGGGAATATAGGACTTCACTAATTTTTTTGTCTTTAGCCATTTCAAAAAGAATGATTAAGCATTCGGAACTTAACTTGTTTTCTAAAAAACAAAAATACGGATTGGCTTTTCTAATTTTCAAATTTTTATTGGAAACAGTTTTATTGATGTCGACGATTTTTCCATTTACTATGAAAAAATAGTCTTTCATTTGATTTTTAAAAAATTCCCTCTTAATTATTCTATTTTTTTTCAAAATAAAATCATTTCTTCGAGAAATTTTTAGGCTTTTGATCATAGGATCTGTCTCTTCGTTAATTTTGATTGAAAGTAATTTTATTTTTTTATCAAGTTGCCTTATTTTCTCTTCAAATGAAATTTTTCTTCTACTCATTTTAAACACTCCTTTCTCTTTTTTTTGATTCGACGTTTGATTCTAATTATAAAATTAAGTTTTATTGATTTTAAAAGAACAACCGGATTATACTGGAAAATAGGTAAAAATCAAATTATTGAGTAATGTTTTATCTTAAAAATAAAAACAAATGATAGAATCGTTTATGAAAATATTATTTATAACTGGTAATCCGAATAAATTAAGAGAAGCCAAAGAAATAATGCCGGAAATTGAAGGATGTGATATTGATTTACCAGAAATTCAAGAATTAGATACAAAAAAGATAATTGAAGAAAAATTACATGAAGCAATAAAACAAAAACCAGGAATGGAATTAATTGTTGAAGATCAATCATTAGTAATTAATGGAATGAATGGATTACCGGGCCCATTTATAAAATGGTTTGATAAAGCTTTAAAAATGGAAGGTCTTTATAATTTGGCTTTGAAAATGGGAAATCAAAAAACTGAGGCAAAAACAACAATAGGATATTGTAATAAAAGTGGAGAAATACATTTTTTTGAAGCAACAATTAAAGGAAAAATTGTATCTCCAAGAGGCACAATTGGCTGGGGTTGGGATTTTGTTTTTCAACCAGAAGGATATGAAAAAACTTTTGCCGAGATGACAATGGAACAAAAAAATAAATTAAGTATGAGAACAATGGCTTTAGAAAAGTTAAAGAAATATTTAAAATCAAAATAATTTTGAGACGCGGATGGGGGTCGAACCCATCTATACGGTTTTGCAGACCGTTGTCTAACCGCTTGACTACCGCGTCAGTTAGAGAGTAAGCCTATTTTATCAAAAAACCCTCCAACTAGGAGGGTTTTGATTATTAAGATCCTTCGACTCCTTTGATAAATTCAAGATAGGTCGCTCAGGATAATAAGAGTTAATTAACTCTTATTACATCATTCCACCCATGCCGCCCATGGAGGACATGTCTGGAGCTGAATGACTTTTTTCTGGAGCATCAGTGATTAAAACATCGGTAGTTAAAATCATTTGACCAACAGAAACAGCATTAATTAAAGCTGATTTTGTCACTTTAGCAGGATCGAGAATACCATCTTTAATCATGGAACCCATCTTACCAGTAGCGGCATTGTAACCATAATCTGATTTAGAATCGGCAGAAACTTTATCTTTAATTAAATTAAAGATGTAACCACCATCTTCACCAGAATTTTGAGCCAACATTCTAACTGGTTGTTCGAGAGCATATTTTAAAATATCAATACCAACTTGTTCTTCGGCAGAATCGGTTTTAAGATCATCAAGTTTTA
>JBAYNP010000121.1:0-2581 GCA_041678785.1 Patescibacteria group bacterium
AGCCGCACGAAATACAGAGGCTCTTAGATCTCAGGATGCATATCAGGCAGAAATTAAATACGGAGTAGAATCAGGAAACATGGCGGCCGTTACAGCAAGGCAAGCCGAAAGAGAAAACAATAGAATTGCGGCAGCAGAATCAATGGCTAACGCTCTAGGTGATTATCAAATGCAAAGAGACGCAGCAAAAGCCGACGAGGAAGAGGAAGAGACGAGCGTACTAGATGATAAACAAGGGAGAAGATAACAATGGGTAATTGGGATCCAAGAAAAAAACCAAGCGCGCTAGGGTTGCCTTCCGCACCTTTAGCCTCGGCCGGCCAAGCAATATCTGATGAGGCCGCTAGATTAGGTAATGCTATAGGTACCGGCTTAGTCGGCGTGGGTACTAGAGTAGGTTCCGCGTTAGGCATTTCTCCAGGGGAGGCTAAGGATAGATTAGGTAAATTACCTAAGCCGTTAAACATCACTAATCCAGTTCAATCCGCTACGGTAATTGGGGATGCTTTATCGTCGGATGATCCTAAAAGTGCTACGGCTGGCCTACCTCCCCCGCCTCCCCTATCGCAACCAGATACAGGTACCACGGGAGGAGGCGGCGGATATGTGACCGTAGGTACCGATACCTGGAAACCACAAACTAGAATTACCGAGGGCATTGCTTTGCCAGAATACCAGATCGGAACTGAGGTAAAACCGGTGGCGGTTAATCCAAGGGATGTAAAGGATGACGAAATCGTAATTGATTATAGGTGGCAAACCACTGGCGCTAATTTTCCTCCAGCTAATGAGATTAATCCAACCGGAAGACCAGCCGCCGAAGTCTTATCCGAAATGTCTTCGGAAAATGGATACATTGATCCTAATGGTTTTGTGTGGAAACTAACCTCAGATGAAGACGGGAAACCGCAATATATGAAAGGGGCTCCTGTTGTTAATAGGGAAGTTCCCATAATGGGTACCGCCGCGGAAAAAGCTATTATGGTGGGTCAGGAGGGATTATCCGCGTCTGAAGCAAACATCAATGCACAGAGAGATTTAGAATTAGCTAAGATTCAATCAAACCAAAATCAGGTAGATAAGCGCCGCGCGGTAGAGGATGAAATCCTAAAGAGAGAGGAGAAGAGAAACACCAATCTAACCATTGCTAATGCTCACTTCTCACAATTGGTATCCGATCTAGAAAATGAGAAGGTTAATCCTTCTAGACAATTTCAAAAATTAACCCCAGCCGGCAGGATGGCTAGGGTAGTTTATCTATTTACGGCAGGAATGAGAGGCCCGGAGTTTCTCAAACTTGCCATGGATCAATTAAATACCGACGTGGAAAGAGATATTGACGCACAGAAGCAAGCTATCAATGCCAAGAAAGACCGGGTTAATGGCCAGCTTCAAATAATTAAGAACATGCGGGATCAGTTTGATACTGAGAGAGACGCGGATAATGCATATTTTGCGGTTAGGCTTCGTCAGCTAGGCGACGATATGGAGACGGAGATTGCAGGTATTAAGAACGCAGCAATAAGAGCACAGGCAGAGGAAACACTAGCCACAATAAGAACGGCACAAGCGGATAAAGAGTATCAGATTCAATCCGCTGTAGCCCCGACCGTGAAAGAGGCTGAAGACTTTGATTCTAAAAAGACCGTAGGTACGGGCGGAGGAGGAAAGAAGAAAGACGATCCTATGACCTCTAAAGATTCCGAATCCAGAACCGGTTATGAGGTCTTAAGCAACGCCGCACAATTACGAACAATAGCAAATGAGCTAGCAAATGCACAGAAAGATCCATTATCCTATGTACCCGGTACCCCTGCTTTTAATAGGAGAGTTGCCCTTACAAAACGCGCCGTTCCTCTTTTACAGAATGGTAAATCCGAAGGAGATCAAAAGCTGGCAGAATCAAGGGCGGGAGCCTTTAGAGATCCAGAAAGAACAAGGGCACATCTAAATGCGGAGGCCGACGCAATGGAATCTAAAGCATATACAGACCGCGGGCTACCTCCACCCAATCGCAGATCCGGCCCACCACAATAACAAGTGAACCATGGCAGTAACCCTAATTAACAAAGCCGGAGAAAGGTTCGCGGCCGACGAAAGCCAGGTGCGGGATTATGTAAATTCTGGTGAGTACTCTATAGATCCCGGTCAGACCTATTCGGTAACGTATAACGGCCAAGCTATAGAGATGGATGCTGAGAGGCTCACTAGGAATATTGTTGCCAATACAGACTTCGAAATAGAAACCCCAGAAGCCAGGCAAGCAAGATTAGATCAAGAGCAATACGGAGGTACGGCTGGAGCCGTTCGGGCCTTCGCCGAAGGTGTAGTAAGGGATCTAACTCTCGGAGGATCAGACCTAGCCGCGAGAACTATTGATGCCACATTGGGGCAAGATGATATTACGGAGGGTGTAGCCGGAAGAAAGAGAGCTAACCCTATTGCAGCGGGAGCCGGTCAGATTGCTGGTATGTTAGGATCGATTGCCTATACAGGCCCCGTCGGTGTAGGAAAAAAAGCCGCCCAAGTTGGAGCCAAGGCAGCCGTCGTTGGAGCCAAGGCAGTAGCAAAAAAATCTCTC